>JAXMGF010000055.1:0-7418 GCA_046347365.1 Acinetobacter sp.
CTCCTTTTAGGAAAGGGCTAGGGAGAGGTGCTTTTGCAGATTAAAGCGTACCTGCCCCACTCACCTTTTTCATATACTTTAAACGTTCTTTTTCCCACTTCAACTGCGGCTTTAACTCCGTACAATTGGCTTCTTATACTTACTAGACTCCCCTTACAAAATGTACAATTCAAATGTACACCTAAATAGGACAAATAATATGAACAACATCCCATTTAGCCAAGCCCGAGCCAATCTTGCGCAACTGATACAACAAAGCAAACAAGGTCAACCGATTTTTATTTCACAACGAGGGCAAACCTCTGCGGTGCTCTTATCTTTCAATGACTATCAAAAATTAGGCAATCAGCCACAAAGTCTTATGCAGGCATGGTCAGCATGGCATCAACAACATATACAAGATTTACAAAATGAGACTGATGATTTTCAGCCTGAACGCTCACAAGAACAGGGGCGAAATTTTTCATGGTAAATTCTACCCTATCTCATATTAGTTATCTCCTAGATACCGACATCATTTCTGAATTGATCAAGCCACAACCCAATCAGCATGCCATTTCGCAATTTCAACTGTATCAACATGAAATTGCAATTCCGAGCTTAGTTTGGCATGAACTGCGTTTCGGTTGGCTTAAAATGCCTCAAGGGCAACGTAAAGAAATGATTGGTTCTTTTTTACATGACATTGTCAGTCTGATTCCCACTCTTTCTTATCATGAATCTGCTGCCAAAATTCATGCTGAAATTCGCTTAGAAGCACAACAAAATGGGCTTAATATTCCCTTTGCAGATGGACAGATTGCAGCAATCGCAATGGCTCAAGGCTTAGCTTTAGTCACTCGTAATAGCAAAGACTTTCAAAATATTTCAGGTTTAAGGTTGGTCAATTGGTTTAGATAACCCGATTTTTTCCATATTCAGCAACAATGTTGTGCTCTTTTTAAGCAAATCGCACCACTTTTCATCAAAATTACAATTTAAATTCTAAATTGGTGCGTTTTTTGCATTATAAAATTCATCAAATTGAGTTGTTTCACCATAACTTGAGTTTTTAGATTTACTAAATCTATTTTGGTGCAAAAAACGAATCAAATATTTGTATCAAAACCGAATTTAGCACTTTTTTTGAGCACTACTATGCAAAACGTAGATCTATTTTTCTTACTGCTCGGTGCAGTACTGGTATTGGCAATGCATGCTGGCTTTGCATTTTTGGAACTGGGTACAGTACGCCATAAAAACCAGGTCAATGCGCTCAGCAAAATCTTAACTGATTTTGCCATTTCAGCTATTGCCTATTTCTTTGTGGGCTACTGGATTGCATACGGACAGAATTTTTTCCATGCGGGCACTACCTTGGCTGCCGATCATGGCTACAACCTGATGCGCTGTTTCTTCCTGCTCACCTTTGCCGCCGCCATTCCAGCGATTATCTCTGGTGGTATTGCTGAACGTGCCAAAATGCGCTCCCAAGCGATTGCCACGCTGATTCTGGTTGCGCTGATCTATCCATTCTTTGAGGGCATGATCTGGAATGGCAATTATGGCTTGCAGGGTTGGCTGGAAAAAACCTTTGGTGCTGGGTTCCATGATTTTGCAGGCTCAGTGGTTGTACATGCCATGGGTGGATGGATTGCATTGGCGGCCGTGATTTTGCTGGGTGCTCGAAATGGTCGCTATAAGAATGATGGCCGTGTCAGTGCTCATCCACCATCATCCATTCCATTCCTTGCCTTAGGTTCATGGATTTTGATTGTGGGCTGGTTTGGCTTCAATGTGATGAGTGCTCAACGGGTGGAAGCTATCTCTGGATTGGTGGCAATTAACTCACTGATGGCAATGGTTGGCGGAACATTGGCTGCAAACTTCATGGGCAAAAATGACCCTGGTTTTCTGCACAATGGTCCATTAGCTGGTTTGGTCGCTATCTGTGCAGGTTCCGATATTGTGCATCCTATTGGTGCATTATTTACTGGTAGCGTTGCAGGTGCCCTGTTTGTTTACCTGTTCACTTATACACAAAACAAGCTCAAAATCGATGATGTACTGGGGGTATGGCCTTTACACGGTGTCTGTGGTGCATTTGGTGGCATCGCTGCGGGTATTTTTGGTCAGCAGGCTTTAGGCGGTTTGGGTGGCGTGTCCATCATTTCTCAAATCATTGGTACAGGCTTAGGTATTATCATTGCGCTGATTGGTGGTTTTGGCGTGTATGGTATCTTAAAGGCAGCTTTGGGTATCCGTCTTTCTCAGGAAGATGAATATCGCGGTGCAGACCTCGCCATTCATAAAATTTCGGCAAACTCTGAAGAATCCATGTTCTGATGTAATGTAATGATTAAAAATTAGTATTCCTAAAATTTCCCTTGTCTGTGTAAACTTCACTACAAGGGAATGATATTAATAATAAAAACATACCCACTCTAAATTCAAATAATAATTTAATTCCGTTTTTAAGTTTCAGTTAATTTCATATTAAGTTCCATCATTTTTAATCTCACCTGAATCTACATATTATCCTTATTCATTATGCTCATAAAATCCCCTTTTTTACTGTGGAACAGTTGCCTGCTTATCCTAAGTGGTTTGGCATTGTTTTTTATATTTCCTGTTGCTGGGCATATTGATTTATATCTCATTCAACCGTGGGTCGATAGTGCAGGTCATTTTGCATCTAAGGGCGACTGGTATTTAGCCACCCTAAGTCATACTTATGTGAAGAAAATCCTGATACTGGTCTACATCATCTTTTTTGTGCTCTGGTGTGCCTCATTCAAGGTGGAGAAACTCAAGGTCAACCGTTGGCAATATGGCTATATGTTCTGGGTCAGTATGCTATGCACCTGTGCTGTTGGTTTCCTGAAAGCCCACTCAGCCCATGCCTGCCCTTGGGATATGACGCACCAAACCGCAACGGGTTTTGTCTGGGATTTCTCCGCAACTGCGGGGCATTGTTTTCCAGGAGGTCATGCCAGTACAGGCTTTGCATTGGTCACGGGTTATTTCTGCTACCGTTTGCGTGAAAGAAACCGTGCATGGTTTTATTTATTTGCTGGTTTAACACTGGGTTTTGCGATGGGTTGGGCACAGATGATGCGGGGCGCACACTTCCTCAGCCATAATCTCTGGACAGGCTGGATTTGCCTAACCATTAACTTTGTTCTCTATGCGGTCACTGAAAAATACCACGTATCGCTCCCCGACCGTAATTCCGTACCGCAAGCGCAGCTTGATGTGGTAAAGTGAACACCTAATACAAGTAAGTGTTTATAAACATCAGGATGTTTTTTGCTGGCCTATGTCTGACTTTCAAACTTTTTTAGAATCGTCTTTAACCACACAACAGAATTCGATTGAGGCCTACCAACTCAACATAGGCAAGGTCTGGCTTAAAAAGGCTTCCGAGCGTCATGGTTTGTGGCTCTACGCCCCCCTGAAATGGCTGGCAAAAATATTCAACCTCGGTGCAATCATGCCTGTTCCCAACCGAGGGGGATCAATCGCAATTCAGTGTGAATTTAAGCGTATTCAGCAACTCAGGGAATTAGGGGTTTCCACGCCAAATGTGTTGGCAGTTTCGGAAAAAGGCATTTTATTACAGGACATTGGAATACAGCATCAAAGCCAGATTCAGCAACTAGATCAGGCACTTGCCCGCCGCAAGGAAAATCCTGATGCACAATTTCTATTATTTACCCAGGCGATTCAGTCCATTCAAAGCATACATCAGAAAGGTGGGTATTTAAGCGAAGCCTTTGCACGTAATATTCTAGTCGATGAACAGAATCAGTTTAGCTTTATTGACTTTGAAACTGATCCACGTGATGTACTCAGCCTGCATGACTGTTTTGTACGTGACTGGTTGCTGTTTATTTTCTCAACGGCCTATCATTTTGAATTTGAGCAATTAAACGATGCCAGCCTCATCCTCTACAAAGCACTGCTTGCTGAGCCGCAAGTCTATAAGGACATTGCCAAGGTTGGAAAACGCCTGAGTTGGGTACTTAATTTCAATGTAAGCAAGGTCGGTAATGATGGAAAACGTATTCAGAAATGTGTGTTGTTTCTGCGCGACCTTAAAGAACACGCTGAAAAGGCATCAGCATAATTTTCTCTATGCATGATGCTCCAGTTTTTTAGGAAGTTTTACCAGCACGGATAAACCGCCTAAATCAAGACTTCTGGATAAAGTGAGTGTGCCACCCAAACGCTGCGTGGCCTTATCCACAATTGAAAGTCCAAGGCCACTGCCCACTTCCAGATGATGATGCACACGGTAAAAACGTTTTAGCACCTTGTCGTATTGGTCTGGATCAATGCCCTGCCCACTGTCATCAATCTGCACATAGGCAAAGCCATCGGTATCATCATAAACCGAAATATTGATGATGCCCTGATTCGGGGTGTACTTAATCGCATTGTCAATCAGGTTAAAGATAATCGAATGAACTGTTGGCTCAAGGCTTTGCATTTCAATCAGGTCATTACGTTCAAAACCCAGATCAATTTCTTTCTCCATTGCCAG
The DNA here is from genome assembly GCA_046347365.1 of Acinetobacter sp. Classification (GTDB taxonomy): domain Bacteria; phylum Pseudomonadota; class Gammaproteobacteria; order Pseudomonadales; family Moraxellaceae; genus Acinetobacter. The sequence goes on from JAXMGF010000055.1 coordinate 4,526, forward strand.
ATTGACTAGTTGCTCCACGCAGTTCAGTGCCACATCATTCAGGTAAAACTGAGTGTTTGGTTCAATCAGGCTTAATCCAACATCCTGCTTTGCCAAAGCCAATAACTGTGTTACCAAGTGCTGAATACGCGCCAGCCCCTTACTGAGGTTTTGCAAAGCCTCATGTTCAGGAAACTGACTAATCAGAATCTTGGTTTGCAGGTTCAAGGCGGTAACAGGCGTTCTGAGTTCATGTGCTGCATCGGCAATAAACTGTTTCTGTTCGGTCTGTGCGTGCTGGATACGTTCAAATAAATGGTTCATTTCCTCAATGGTTGGAATCAGTTCCTGCGGATATTCCTCACTATCAATCGGTGCCAATCCCTCAGACCCACGCTGGGTCAGCTCAGCTTTAAAATCTTCTAGCGGTTTTAGGCTTAAACTGATAATAAAGGCCAGTACAATAATTGCGAATGGCAGCAATAGCACATAGGGAATAAACATACTGCCTGCCAGTTCCCATGCAAAGCTTTGACGTACCTTTTCCTGCTGGCTAATCTGAATTTGATAATCCTTTAAGGGAAACACATAGACTCGCCATGTGCCCTGTGCGGTTTGTTGGCTATAGAAACCCGCCTGTTTTACAGGTGGAACCAGTAAATGGGTTTGGTGCCAAAGGTGGCTTTGATCTTTATATGCCCAAATATCAACCAGTAAATCCTCTTCATGGTAACTTCGGTGCAGTTCTATTTTGCTGGCAATCTTTATGATCGGTTCAACGGCGGAACGTTCAGCCATATACTGCATCTGGGTATCCAGAATTTCATTGACCTCATGCAGGGCAATTTTATAGGCGGTAAAAATCAGCAAGCATCCAAGCAGGAGACTAAAGACAGATGTTCCCCAAATCAGTCTTTTTTTCAGTGAATATTGCTTCATTTTTTTCATAAATAATCAGGGTTGTCCCAGTCTGTAGCCTAGCCCACGAATGGTTCGAATAAAGTCCTTGCCAAGCTTGGCACGCAAATGGTGGACATACACCTCAATGGTGTTGCTTGTGACCTCACTATCGAAATCATATAGCTTGTCTTCAAGGTTGGCTTTGGAAAAGATTTTATTGGGATGCGTCACCATTGGGATCAGGATGGCCCATTCACGGTTGGACAATTCAATGTGCTGCCCTTTAAAAGTCGCCAAATGCTGTTCCACATCCAGCGTCAACTCACCACTTTTAAGTAGCTGTGACTGGTTTTTCAATAAGGCGGTTTCTGCATTTCCACGGCGCAATAGTGCATTGATACGGGCCAGCAATTCATCAAACTCATAAGGCTTGACCAAATAGTCATCCGCACCCTGATTCAGGCCATCGACCCGATTCTGCAACTGGTCCCGTGCCGAAATAATCAGCACAGGAATTGAGGTACGCTGGCGAATCTGTCTGAGAATCTGCATGCCATCCATCAGCGGCAGGCCTAAATCCAGCAGGACCAGATCAAAAGACTGTTTGGTCAGCAATGCCAAGCCATCGACCCCATTATTGACTCCCTCCACTTCAAACTGATGATAGCGCAGCAGGGTCATTGTTGACTCTGCAATCATAAAATCATCTTCGATCATCAAGATTTTGGTCATGATTTCATCACACCTTATGGATTAGGACATGCTGCCAGCATATCGTTGTTCGGGTCGATCACCTTGCTTTTCACATCTAGCAGGCTCAGCATGGTCGGGAACAGGTTATCCTGACTCAACTCCTGCCTGCCCTGTTGTGCCAAACACTTGACCTGTTGTTTTGCCTGATTTTTCCAGACAGTGGAGAACCACATCAGCATCGGGATATGGGTTTGTTGCGTTGGTGCAATCGCATAAGGCGCACCATGCAAATACATACCGCTTTCACCTGTGGACTCTCCATGATCAGATAAATACCACAAAGCAGTTTGATATTTCGTTGTATTTTTTAATGTTTCAATCAGGCTGTCCAAAACATAATCGGTATAGAGCAAGGTATTGTCATAACTGTTTAGCAAGGCATCCCTACTACAGCCCTGAATGGCATTGGTGTCACAGGTCGGCTTGAACACCTTGAATTGTGCGGGGACACGCTTGTAGTAGGCTGGCCCGTGACTGCCCATTTGATGCAGCACAATCAAACGTGGACGATTGTCATCCTGAGGAATTGTGGCTAAATAGGCCTTAAGGCTATCAATCAGAATATCGTCAAAACATTCCTTATCCTGACACCATTTCGCTCGGATTGGTTCAGGAATCGTGAATTGGTTGACACGGTCACAGGTGCCTTTACAGCCTGAATTATTATCAATCCAGGTCACCTGATAACCCGCTCGCTGGGCAATGTCCAGTAATCCCTCACGGTGGCTGGCCAGACGTTCCTCATACTCTTTACGCGGCATACCTGAGAACATACAGGGAACCGAAACTGCGGTTGCCGTACCACATGAACTGACCTGCGAGAAGTTTAAAATATCCTGTTGTGACAGTTTCGGATTGGTGTTTTTGCCATAACCATTTAAAGAGAAGTTTTCAGCACGGGCGGTTTCTCCCACTACCAGCACCATCAACTTGGGTAAAGATGAATCTTGTGCTTTTTTCATCACCGCATCTTCACCATACACCACCAGTGGTAAATTCTCTTTAGGCGCTTTCTTCTTATAATATGAAGCAAAGGAAGCAATCATGTTCTGCGGCGAAATCATACCTTTCAGGTCACGGTTTTCACGAAAGATTGCAGCAAAATCAACATAGAAAACAAATAATAGCCCTAACACCATCGCCAGAGAGACAACTGAAGCAATGACCTTGTGCAATAGCTGGCGAATGATGGGTTCAGGTTTGATTTTCATCATGAGAATCACAATAATCGGCAATACTGTCATTCCCAAAGTCCATGTCA
>JAXMGF010000056.1:0-6817 GCA_046347365.1 Acinetobacter sp.
TCAGGTTCAGGTTCAGGTTCAGGTTCAGGTTCAGGTTCAGGTTCAGGTTCAGGTTCAGGTTCAGGTTCAGGTTCAACACTAACCATTTCCTGCTGAACGACAAGCTGTTCTTCAACAATAGTAACTTGCTGCAATTGCTGAATTTCTGCTGGACTTGGCTCAGTTGAAACGACTTGCTGATGAGAAACTACAATATTTTGTGGGTTTGTGCCCCCAACAGTAATTTCACCAGCAGATAACGGTCTAAATGCGAGCAAACGCAAGACACACATTTCAAAACCTTGCTCTTGCGTGACTGCAAGTTGCAGATCAGATCGTCCCTTACATGCAATCTGATAGTAAAGCTGCAAATCCTGAGCAGAAATCAGTTTGGACAAATGTAGAATTTTTCGATTGATTTCTTCACTGTATTTCAAGGCAAGATCAGGCAGATACTGCAACAACGCCAACTCATGCAAGGTTGAAACCAACTGATCCAGAACCAGAGAAACATCCAGCGCCTGTTGCCTAAACTGCAACAACAACTGGCTGACATGCGCTTGCTGATTGTGATGAATAGCAAGAATCAGGTCATAAATAATGGTTCGGTCAATCAAGCCCAACATGTCTTTGACATCTTGATGATGCACAGCCCCCTGACCATAGGCAATGGCTTGATCCGTTAAGGATAGTGCATCACGCAATGAACCCTGTGCCGATTCGGCAATTTGCCAGATCGCATCCTGATCGGCTTCAATATGCTCTTTATTTAAAATGGCAGTTAGATGCGTGGTAATCTCATCAACCGCCAAAGGGCGCAGGGTAAACTGCAAACAACGGGAAATTACCGTAATGGGTAATTTCTGTGGATCGGTGGTTGCAAACAAGAACTTCACATGCTCTGGCGGTTCTTCCAGCGTTTTTAACAAGGCATTAAATGAATGCGTTGAAAGCATGTGCACTTCGTCAATCAGGTAGACTTTGAAGCGACCCTGAGTTGGTGCATAAGGAACATTGTCCAGTAACTCACGGGTATCTTCAACTTTGGTACGTGACGCAGCATCAATCTCGATTAAATCAATGAAACGCCCTTCATTCACGGCCTTACAGGTGGCACAAACTTCACACGGCGTTGAGGTCACACCCGTTTCACAGTTCAGGCACTTGGCTAAAATACGGGCAATTGTAGTTTTACCCACACCACGTGTCCCTGTAAATAAATAAGCATGATGCAGTCGTCCACGCTCCAATGCGCTGGTCAACGCACGGGAAACATGATTCTGCCCCACTAACTCATTGAAATTACGTGGACGGTATTTTCTTGCCAATACTTGATACATGGATACTCCTTATAGCCGCTTTAGCATACTGTGTTTTTAAGAAGCTGTGAATGAATCCCGAACTGATTGATCAAAATTAGGGTTTGTTGGCTGTGATACAAGGCTTGCACCGCCTTTCAACTCAAGGGACAATACACGTTATTGATTTATTTTCGGCTTCATCATCATGTCACAACCTTTAACGGTATTGGGCGGTATTACCGCAGAACAATTTTTAACTGAATACTGGCAAAAAAAACCACTGCTGGTGCGTAACGCAATGCCCGAAATTATTGGACTCATCGAACCTGATGATGTTAAGGAACTGGCATTGGAAGAGCATGTCAGCGCACGTTTGATCCGTCAAAAAAACAAGAACCCAAATGAATGGCACGTTAAATCCTCACCCTTAAGCAAAGGTGATTTTCAGAAACTGCCAAATTTATGGACAATTTTAGTTCAAGCGATTGATCACTATTCCTTTGATATTTCAGAGCTTTGGAAAAAGTTTCCTTTTATTCCGCAATGGCGACGTGATGACATTATGGTGTCCTACGCACCCAAAGGCGGATCAGTTGGCAAACACTTCGACTTTTATGATGTTTTTCTGGTGCAAGGACATGGTCATCGCCGCTGGCAGTTGGGTCAAATGTGTGACGAATCAACCGAGTTTGTGCCAGATCAACCCTTAAAATTATTGCCTGAAATGGATGTTCATTTTGATGAAGTTCTTGCACCAGGTGATTTACTTTATGTACCACCTGGACTTTCCCATTACGGTGTTGCGGAAGATGAATGCCTGACTTTTTCATTTGGTTTCCGTATGCCTAACCTCGCAGAAATGATGGATCGAATCAGTGACCAGTTTGCGGAAAACACCTTACTGAAAAATCCATTGCTGGATACTCCCCGCCAGCCTGCAACGACAATCGGTGAAATCAACGATAGCGAATTTAGTTATTTAAAAAGTCAGCTCCTCGATTATCTGAGACAGGCACCTGAATTTGATGCGGCGATTATGGCATATATGAGCGAAGTCAAATATCCAGACAATATTCCTGAACCAGAAGAAATTGAGGCAAATGACCTGATTGAAATCGTGGATGCAGGCTATGCATTGATGCTTGAACCAGCGATGAAACTACTTTACAGACAGCAAAATGGATCATTAGAGTTTTGGGCAAATGGCGAACCTGTTTGTGTTTCTAAAGCGTTTGAAAAACAACTACAGCACCTGGCCAATGGTGAAAGCCTGATATTTGATAAACAGTTGAATGATACTGAAATACGGGAAGAGATTGCCCAGTTGCTGAATGATGCCATTTTAATGCTGTTACCACCCAATTAAACTTGAAAAGTATAGCTATTAAATGAATCACTAAAAATGAGGGCTTTTTTTAATATTTGGCAGAGGATCAAGGACTCGAACCTTGACGAACGGTTTTGGAGACCGTCATGCTACCATTACACCAATCCTCTATAACAGCATGATCAAATCATAACGACTTAACCATAAAAAAAGCAAGTTATCCTTGCTTTTTAAATTTGGTGGGGGCGAAGAGACTCGAACTCTTACACCTTGCGGCGCTGGAACCTAAATCCAGTGCGTCTACCAATTTCGCCACGCCCCCGATGGGTATGCATATTAGTGAGAAACATCCTTGATGACAAGTGTTTCTGTTAAAAAAACCAATCAAATGAACATATAATATTCAAATCAAGTATTTATGTTTATTTTTACAGCAAAATAGTCGAGTTTAGACAGTCTTTTGCATCTGAAACCAACTTAAAACGCTGTTCAACATGCTTCTGCATCAACCCATTCAGCAATGGCAAAAAGCATTCAAGCTGTTTAGGAAGCTGAATTTGCAGTTGCTGGCAATGCAATACCGCCCAATCATGGTAGGTCTTGGCCTGTAGCCTTGTTTCAGTAAGCCATTCATAGACAATAATACCAAAAGCATATAAATCACTCTGAACTGTTTTCCTTTCTGCATGAAAAAGCTCTGGCGCCATATAGTGCGGTGTGGCAGTTAAATTCTGGGTTGCATGAGGTGATTTAAAGCTCTGCTCAAAATCAATCAGCTTACAGCTATTTTCATAGCAACGAAAATGTTCAACTTTAAGGTCACCATGCACCCACCCTAGCTGGTGCATATTTTCCAGAGTTTCCAATGCCTTTAATATTTGCTGCTGAATTATTCCCACATCACTGGGCACACAGCTAAAGAAATTTTCGGTATCTACTAGAATTAGTCCTTGCCCACTTAAAGCAAGTTCATGAAACTGTGTAGATTGTTCAAATTGAATAATGCGGTGAGGAACAATGAATTGCTGTCTGGAGATTGAGTTCTGCCGATAGAAATCCAGTTCATGCAGAAAAGCATGTTCTAAGACCTGATGAATATGGGCTTGATGAAATTTAAGCCAATATTTTTGCTGTTCGATCTGGAATGTATATAAACGCCGTCCAAAGGCATAACTTTTGGGTTTGGTTTTTAAAGCAAGATCATCCAACGGAAGTTGCGAATCAAAGGTCCACGTAATAAAACTCATTCTGCTGCTTTTCTGCCTGTTGACGCAATGACGCTAAACAATGTTCAATGGTTTTACCAATACGCGCATGGGTTTCAATAGAAGCGATTTTAGGCCAGGTCGCCCGTTCACCTTCCTGCTGCAAAATCTTAAACAACTTGGGACGAGGGTTTTTGAGCATATAGCCATAGTGGCGCAGTCCATATTTGGCAATAATATTGACATCCCCATAATAGCGCTGTCCTAAAATACCATAACCATGATCCAGGGCACGGCGAATCGGGAAAAATCTTCCCACATAATGGCGGGTTAAATCCATCACATCCAGTGCAATGGTTTTACCCTGATGACGGATAATCCGCTCAGGCCAGCTCAACACATCATTACGATAACGCTGTAAGTCACTCTGCATAAATGGAACAATATGCGGATTCACCTGGCTGGCAATGGTGTAGTTGATATTATACAAACGAGCCATTTTTTCTTGTGGAAAATCACTACGCATACTCCCATCCACCCATTTGGTGTTTGACATATAGGGCGTATGCTGTCCATCGTAGCGCTTGCTGGTCAGATGAACGGGTGGAAACAGAACAGGAACCGCGCAGGAAGCCATCACCGCACTCCAGACCAAAGCATTCGGCGCAGTCAAGGCATTGAGGATAAGCGGGTTTTGTGATGCATTGTAAGGTGCAACCGCAATATTGATATGCAGACCAGAACGCTGATACGCCTCTGCAAAGGTCAGGTCTCCCATATTGTGAATCAGGAATTTTTTAAGGTACATCACATCGGCAATACCGCCATGCCCCTTAATGAGTTCCATCACCTTTCTAAAACGAAATGCTTCATGAAAGAAATGCTTTCCTGTCAATAATTCTGGAATTTGATCAGCGGATGAGGTACCCAACATCCCCGTCATGATTGCGCCCGCACTTGAACCTGACAGCACTTTCGGCAACAGGTCCTGTTCCAGCAATGCCTTACACACCCCAGTATGAAACAGTCCCAGAGTTGCGCCACCAGAAAGCATCAAGGCAGGCTGACCATAGGCTTTCTGACATTCCTCAAAAAACTGGATTTTCTCTTTGAGCTGAAACGTTATACATTCACTGGATGCCAAATACCTTAAACAGTCACTCATCTCATCAACATAATTTTCTATAATTTTTTTGGTGCCGATATACGTTTCAGCAAACAACATGGGATGGCCAATATTGGCAAAATCGTAGGTTAGTCCATCCCTCAATATATAGATCAGGTCAAGGGTACGATGGTGCAGCCGATATCTTTTTAGCAGGTTATAACGCTTGGACAAAATTTCAGCATCAAAATAGGGCGATTGATTGTCATATTTCCATGCTTCCATGCCTGATTCCTCGTCCAATTTGAGTGCAATTTCTCTCCATTCCTGATAAGAACTGGCATGTTGTAATTGTTCCTGTAATACATCTATTCTATATGTTTGATATGTATTCTTTTTTTCTTGAACTCTATTTAACATTCGTTATCCTGATGCGCATCATATTTTTCTAATCCTGCACTTATACAATGCAAAAACCTATTGTAACAATCAAGGGTAAAATCAGCTTATTTCCATATTCTTGATGATATTTTCTTTATTTTAACTATAGCAGTGATAGTATCCCTATTTATTGATCACTGAGTTTGGTTTGTATTTATGGCTATCCTTGATTTACCCGAATCTATTCTCCAGTCATTATCCAGTGTTTTAACACAGCTCCAGCAAGTCCTCCCTGCTCCAAGACAACCCACTGATTTTTCAGCAATTGCTTTTCGCTGGGAAAATCAGCAACTGGTCGCAATTCAACAACCTAAAAAAATGTATCTGGAAGATTTAAAAGGAATTGAACGCCAAAAAGACAAGATTATCCAAAATACCTTACAGTTTTTAAATGGCTTTCCAGCCAATGACATTTTGCTGACAGGCTCCCGTGGTACAGGCAAATCCTCCATTGTACGTGCCCTGCTCACGGCGTACTCAGCACAGGGTTTACGCCTGATTGAAATTGAGCGTGACGATTTATCAGATTTACCAAAAATTCAAAAACTGATCGCCGAGCGTCCAGAAAAATTTATTGTTTATTGTGATGACCTTGCTTTTAATGCGGAAGATGAAAATTACCGTAGTTTAAAAAGTGTGCTGGATGGATCACTCCAATCTGGTTCAACCAACTTCGTTATTTATGCAACCAGTAACCGCCGCCACCTATTGCCTGAATTTATGCACGAAAATACACCAGTGCGCAAGGTTGATGTTCCGCAATATACCGAGTTGCATCCACAGGAAGCGATTGAAGAAAAAATCTCACTTTCTGATCGTTTTGGACTATGGCTTTCCTTCTATCCAATGGATCAACAGCTCTATCTGGAAATCGTGGAGCATTACATCCGCAAGGCTGATCTGGAATATAACGATACCGTACGGGCCGAGGCACTGAGATGGTGTCAGGCACGAGGGCAGCGTTCAGGTCGTGCGGCATACCAGTTCTCAAAACACTGGATCGGTTCGCAGCAATTAAAAATGGTATAATTCACTCAAATAAAAAGCCATCAATTGATGGCTTTTTCATCTCAAAAATTTACGGTATTGCTTTTAAATCCAATCCATCAATAATATATAAAGTATTACTGTCAATTTTTTTCTTATCCTGATCTAAGTATTTCTGCTCCAGAACACCATTGGTTACCCATAGTGCAAAGTCATCATCATTGATTAAACCTAAACGCTTATCATCAATCAGCCACAACCCTTCCATTTTATCATGAGGGAATTTGACTTTCTCAATCATATCTAAAACCAGCGTTTTTGTTGGGGGTAAAATACCCTGTGTCTTTAACCCATCCCAACCTTTTGCTAAAACATATTGTTCTAAAGTCTGTCCATCAATGGTTAAACCCAGTTTAGCATCCTGTTTAATCTGAGCTGTTTCAGCAATATCTTCTAAATTGGTTGCATTACG
>JAXMGF010000057.1:0-6496 GCA_046347365.1 Acinetobacter sp.
CTAAGCCAAGGTGTTGGGCGATACTTTTTCTTTAACTGAGGTAATTTTTCCAAAACGTCTTTTATTTTTCCTTTCGGGTCATAGTACATTTTGGGTTGCTCAGCACCAAGTACAGAATCAAGCAGCTCAGAGCCTAACACTTTAATTTTATCTAAAGCAGATATACCCATATTCAATAAAAACCTCTATTTAACCACGAGTAAATGTTTGTCGCACCAATGTCGCGACCTGTTGCCCCCAAATAGCATAGATTTCTTTACTTGGATGAAAGCCATCACTTGCCATAGATAAATTCATCGCCTGAAAATTTTTAATATCGTATTCAATAAATCTAAATTGTGGCTGTGGGGCTAACCACTGTTTTAATGTTTGATTCATTTGTTCTGCATATTGTCCAAATAACCATGCTAATGGATTGGGTAATGCAGGAAAATGCTGCATTGGCGGGACTCCAGACACAATAATCAATTTTGGCTGAAAATGATTTTGTATTTGACTAAATAATTGTTTTTGTTGTTTTATCCAAGTTTTAGCAGAAATTAATTTAGTCACATCATTAACACCAACTGACGTAACGACGACATCATATTTTTTGGGTTCTAATTGCTGGATCGCTTGATAAACTTGTTTTGTTGTATCACCAGTTTTTGCATGCAATTTCCAGTTCAACAAATATTCTCTTTTTAATTCTGAAATAATCGCACCAGATAAAGCATCTTGCTGGGTCTCAACACCAACCCCAGCTGCTGCCGAATCACCTAAAATGAGTAAAGAGAGTGGCTGTCCTTGTCCAATAAGACCATCACGGTCACCACTCGCTTCTAAAAGTCGTGGTGTGTTTTTACGAACCTTTACACCTTGTATTACAACTACAGGTAATAATGCGAAAGTTGAAAGTTTTAACCACATATTAATGATCTCAATATTGCTTAGGCTATTTTACTGAGATGCGTTTGGCTGATATTGTGCGAAGCGTGCACCCATTTTTTCTGCCAATGCGGCCAAACCACTCATCGGGCGAATCATGACTTCAAAATCAATGATTTTTCCCTGTGCATTAAAACGAACCATATCAATACCTTTAAGCGATTTTCCACTCACATTAGCACTGAACTCCAACACGACATTTTCACCATCTTCAGTGTAGAACTCACGGTGATAAGTAAAGTTTTCAAACACCTGAATCACATTCGTTAAAATGAAGAAAACTACATGTTTTCCCTCATAAGGCTTAAAAGCAACAGGTGAACGAAATACCACATCGTCAGCTAATAACTCATTTAAATTTGAAAGGTCACCTGTTTTGATCATCTGATGCCATTTTTCTAACGCTTGCTTAGTTGTTTCGATTGTCATTGTAATTTCCTTATATTCTAATCTAATGAAGTTTGAGACATTCTCCTAACACAGAGAATGTCTCATCTTTTATTTATAGAACTGCTGCTAACTCAGCACCTTGACGAATCGCACGTTTAGCATCTAATTCACCCGCTTCCTTCGCACCACCAATCAAGTGAACATTCTTACCATCTGCTTTAAGTTGATCGAACATTGCTGTATACGATTCTTGACCAGCACAAATCACAACATTATCAACGTCTAAAACTGTGGTCTGACCATCTACAGTAATATGTAAACCTTGATCATCCACTTTGTCATAACTCGCACCAGCAATCATTTTCACATCGCGATGTTTTAAGCCTGTACGATGAATCCAACCAGTCGTTTTACCTAATCCAGCACCAACAGCTGCTGTTTTACGTTGTAATAAGTAAATCTCACGTTCAGATTTCTCTAGCTCAGGTTGCTTTAAACCACCTACATGGGCATAGCTCGTATCAATACCCCACTCCGCATAGAATTTTTCAGGGTTCAAACTACCGCTATCACCTTCATGGGTTAAATATTCCGCTGTATCAAAACCAATACCACCAGCACCAATAATCGCAACACGCTTACCGACTGGAACACGCTCTTTTAATACTTGGATGTAGCTCAATACTTTTGGATGATCAATACCTTCAAATTGTAATTGACGCGGTGTTACCCCTGTTGCAACAACAATCTCATCATAATTCGCTTGGCTGAGTTCTTCATAAGTCACTGTATGATTAAGTACTAGCTCAATATTTGGCTGTAACTCAATCTGACGTTTGAAATAGCGTAAAGTTTCGTAAAACTCTTCTTTACCAGGAATGGTTTTCGCAATATTAAACTGACCACCAATCTGATTATTTGAATCAAACACTTTAACTTTATGGCCACGACTCGCTGCATATGTTGCAAAACTTAGACCCGCTGGACCTGCGCCAATTACTGCAATATTTTTTATTGTATTTGTTTCTTTAAAAATCAGCTCAGTTTCATAACATGCACGTGGATTAACTAAGCATGTTGCAATCTTCATCGAGAAAATATGATCTAAACATGCTTGGTTACAACCGATACACGTATTGATTTCATCACTACGACCTTCACTCGCTTTCAATACAAAATCGGCATCAGCCAACATTGGGCGAGCCATCGAAATCATATCTGCATGACCTGAAGCCAGTACATGTTCAGCCATTTCAGGTGTGTTGATACGGTTCGAGGTGATTAAAGGAATTGAAACTGAGCCTTTTAGCTTTTCAGTTACCCATGTAAATGCAGCACGTGGTACTTTCGTTGCAATCGTTGGAATACGTGCTTCGTGCCAACCAATCCCTGTATTGATAATAGTTGCACCTGCTTTTTCAATTTCTTTAGCAAGTTGAATCACTTCTTCCAGACTTGAACCGCCCTCAACCAAATCCAGCATCGATAAACGATAAATAATAATAAAGTTTTCGCCAACTAAGTCACGAGTACGTTTAACGATTTCAATAGGAAAGCGGATACGATTTTCATAACTACCGCCCCATTCGTCATCACGGTGATTGGTACGAGCAGCAATGAATTCATTGATCAAGTAACCTTCTGAGCCCATGATTTCAACGCCATCATAACCTGCATATTGTGCAAGCTTGGCACAGTTTGCAAAATCATCAATCGTTTGCTGAACTTCTGCTGAACTTAATGCTTTTGGTTTAATCGGATTGATTGGTGCTTGAATCGCTGATGGCGCAACATTATTTGCTTGATAAGAATAGCGCCCTGTATGCAAAATTTGCATTGCGATTTTTCCACCAGCCTCATGCACAGCTTGGGTAATCACTTTATGTTTTTCTGCTTCTTCGATGGTATCTAATTTTGTACCATGCGCAAACACAACACCATCATCATTTGGAGAAACACCGCCAGTTACAATCAGACTTACACCACCTTTGGCACGTTCTGCATAAAATGCAGCCATACGTTCATAGCCTTGAGGTGCTTCCTCTAAACCAATATGCATAGAGCCCATAAGCACACGGTTCTTTAATGTGGTAAAACCCAAGTCAAGTGGTTGTAATAAATGTGGATAAGCTGACATGTTTTCTCCTTTGGCTAGCAATCTGCTTGCTAATGCAACTTGTTGCATAAAGTTATAAACAAGATTTGATTTTTATGCAACATATTGCATAATTCTGATGAGTCATTTTTTATTACGGATCATCATGTCACTTGCCCATGTTTTATTGACGAGCTTATTAGAGAAACCAAGTACAGGTTTTGATTTAGCTCGTCGTTTTGACCGTTCAATGGGCTTCTTTTGGAACGCGACTCATCAGCAAATTTACCGCGAACTCAATGGAATGCTGAAAAAAGGATGGATTTCTACATTAGAAGAACAAGCTGCAAATAGCCGTAAAAAAACTTATCAAGTTGAACAACTTGGAAGAATAGAACTTGCTGCATGGATTCAACAACAAAGCGAGCCTGCTCAACTTCGTGATGACCTCATGGTCAGATTAAGAGCAGAAGCTCAGATTGGTGGCCATGCGTTATTGCCAGAGTTAGAACGACATCTAGAACTTCATAAAGAAAAACTTAGTCTTTATCAAACCATCCATGATAAGGATTTTTAAAAATAAATAGACCTACTAATCGTGTCTTGTTATTCGCAAAATGATTCTGGAACTCGGTATCATTAAAGAAATCGAATGGATAAGATGGTTAGAACAAATGATTCCTCAGCTTCAAAAGTTCGAACAAACAAACGAAATTGGAGAAAAATAATGCCGTTTTATACCATGCCTGATCAGGAAAAATTGTTTGTCAGACGTGTTGGTGAGGGCAAACCTGTACTTGACTCCTGTCAGGATTGGGCATGCAAAGCTGGCTATGGCTTCCATTTTTGTTACAAGCCGTAAAAAATATGAATTTATCATTCCCGACTGGCGTGGTTTGGCGGCTCAAAAGGCTGTGCTATTCCTGAAATGGATGCAATCTCAAGCCACTGGAATGATCTCAATACATTGATTAAGCAACTTAAAGCTTGAGCAGTTTATTCTGATTGGCTATTCAATGAAGGTGCAACCACAGCCATGCACGAGTTTAAGCTTATATCCAGTCCTGACGCAAAACTAAAAGCCTATCTGCATATTGATCAAACGCCAAAAGATTTCGGTCGATGAAACTTGGCGGTATGGTTATTTGGTCAGAAACATTTGCAATTTAAAAACTTACTCCTTGATATTCAAACTTTATTATTGGAATACAAAGACGCTGTAATACTGGAAGATTTACCCAAAGAAATACGTTTTAAGCTAGTCAGTTTATGGGCTGGATTCATTGAGTTTCAAAGCAGCAACAGTTACAGCCCTAAAATTTTCAAACTCGCATTACATCGCCCATTCTTACAAAAGTATTTACTCCCAATTCAACGCCTAGATTACTTGCTTTGGTATGTAGAGAACTATTTAAATCACGATGAAGATTATCGTGAAGCAATCAGTCATGTTGATTGTCCAACAACCTTCTTTATTGGTCGTGAATCTACGCTTTACCCTGAAACAGGACAAACACTGATTGCGAACTCATTAAGCAATGCAACAGCCGTTTACTTTGAGCGTTCAGGGCACACACCTCTAATCACAGAACCAAGAAAATTTAGTCAGGAAATTGGCAATTTTTTACGAGAAACATAATTTTACTTAGGCTATTTTCCACCTAAAAATAGCCAGCTTATTTATAAACTGGCTATTAAACTAATTTAATGACTTCTCATCTGCTCGGCCACATCCAGCAATAACTGTTCAGTTTTATCCCAACCTAAACAGCCATCTGTCACAGACTGGCCATAAGTCATATTGCAAGAAATTTTTTGATTGCCATCAACCAAATGACTTTCAAGCATAACCCCACGGACTTTAGATTCAGCACGCTCAGCAATGATCTGCTTTAAAACATTCGGTTGTTGTAATGGGTCTTTGCCACTATTGCCATGACTACAATCAATCACCAGTGGCGGTAATTGCTTATGTTTGAAATGAATGGCTTGGATCGAAGCTAAATCATAATTAGTTCCATGATTTGAACCACGTAAAATCAAATGTGGTAAAGGATTTCCATTGCTATGCAAAATTGCAGGTAAACCTTGTTGGGTCATACCTAAGAATTGATGACCATGCAGTGCAGACTGAATCGCATCCAAAGCAATTTGGATTGAACCATCTGTACCATTTTTGAAGCCGATACTGTAAGGCATATGGCTAGAAATTTCACGATGAATCTGTGATTCACTGGTACGTGCACCTATTGCACCCCAAGCCAGTAAATCATCAAAATAACCTGTTGCCATTGGGCTTAAAATTTCGCTGGCAATCGGCAAGCCTTTTTCGATGAGTTGTAAGTAAAGTGCACGAGACTTTTCTAAACCAAGTTGTAAATCTGATGATCCATCTAAATTTGGATCATATAAGAAACCTTTCCAACCCACGGTAGTACGCGGTTTTTCAATATATGCACGCATCACCAAGAATATTTGATCTTTTACTTGTTCTTGTAGTTGTTGGAGGCGATCAGCATATTCGAGTACCGCGATAGGATCATGAATCGAACAAGGACCCGTAATCACCATTAAGCGATGATCATGTCCAGATAAAATATTCTGAATGGTTTGACGATGGTTTGAAATTTGCTGCGCTAAAGTTGCAGACAAGGGATACTGTGCTTTGAGTTGTGATGGCAAGCTAAGTATTGATTCTTTTGAATGAGTGTGTGGTTGTGTCAAAGCAGTATTTAAAGCATTCATTATTGATTTCCTTTGGACTGTTGTTCAGTCCCATCATTTATTTGAGCAAGTGTGATCTAAGTGATGTTGATTTTTTTGCAAAGTAAAACCAAGAAATCTTGCTAAAATATGAATAGTTAAATGTATACATGGTATTTCTCCTAAAATCGTGATTGTTAAAGCATAAAAAAACCTGATCGGGGTTGCCGATCAGGTATTAACTGGTTGGGCAACCTTTTTGCTGCCCGAAACGCATCAGGCAGCTATCAATAGTGCCAGAAATAAAAATATGCGTTTGTGTTTACAGTATGCTTTAACATGTTTATTTCAAATATCTAAAAAACTGTTCCTAACACTTAA
>JAXMGF010000058.1:0-6234 GCA_046347365.1 Acinetobacter sp.
CAGACTGTCATATCCGTTTCGGTCATTTTGAGTGGATCAATCAATATGCACCTGAACTTTTAACTGAATTTACGCAAAAGTGTATCGAATGGCATTATCCAGAATGCCTAGAAGCTGAGAACCCTGTTCTGGGTTTCGCTAAAGCTGTCATTGAACGTACAGCAATCATGATCGCCAAATGGCAATTAGTCGGTTTTGCGCATGGTGTAATGAATACCGATAATTTAAATATTACAGGCTCAACCTTAGATTTTGGTCCTTATGGATTTATGGAACGCTTTCGACCAAACTGGATTAATAACCACTCCGATTACCAAGGTCGTTATACCTATCAAAACCAACCAAGTATTGGACATTGGAATTTGTGGACATGGTTGAACAATCTTATTCCTTTAGCTAAGCCTGAGCATAAAGAACAATTCAAACAAGATTTAGCGACTTGCTTAGAACAATTTGAACCAATCTTTTTACATCATTATGGTCAAGGACTCTGCGAGAAGATGGGACTCCCCCATTTTCATAAAGACAGTTTAGATTGTAGTTTTGCATTCTTGCGAATTTTGCAAACGGAACAACTCGACTATACGCAAAGTTTTATTCGCCTACAGAACAAGGAATATAAAACACTCCGTGATGATTGCTTAGATCTACGTCAGTTTGATGCTTTTCTCCATCAATATCAGGAGATTCGCAAAACTCAAGATAGAGACGAGTTAGATCGAGTTATGCAAAGCGCTAATCCTCATTATATTTTACGCAATCACATGGCACAAAAAGCGATTGAACAAGCTGAACGTGGTGATTTCAGTGAAGTTGATCGTTTATTTAAGCTACTCAATCAGCCTTATCAAAAACAGCCAGAGTTGGAAACTGAACAAGATACTGCACCTTTACCAAGTGATGTGCCTGAGGTGATGGTAAGTTGTTCATCTTAATTCCGAATAATTTTGATTTACTTAGTGCCGCTATCGCGGCTCAGGCGTGTTGTTTATCTAAAATAGATTGATAAAGCACATCACCCTTGCTCAGAATTCATCAGAAATTATCCACAATTTCTGTGGATAATGTTGTGGTTATCCACAGGATAAAGTAAAACTACTTACTCATCAGGATATTCAAAACGATAACCTACGCCATAAACCGCCTGAATCCATTCATGACGATTACCCGTTTCAGCAGCTTCAGTAATTTTACGACGAAGATTTTTAATATGACTGTCAATTACACGATCTGCCACATCAAAGCTATCTGGGTTAATATGATCTAATAATTGCGCACGTGAATAGACTTGACCGAGATGCTCCAAAAATAATTCCAATAAACGGAATTCAGTCGGTGTTAAAGTTAATGCTTTTTGTTGATACCAAATACGTTGCTGTGCTTTATCGATACGAAATAAATCATTTTGATCAGGTTCTGCCTTACGCTCTAAACGACGCAAAACAGCTTGTACACGTGCAACCAACTCTTTCGGACTAAATGGTTTACAAATATAGTCATCTGCTCCCATATTTAAGCCTAAAACACGATCAATTTCTTCAGTACGCGCAGTTACCATAATAATCGGCAAATCAGACTGTTCACGTACTTTACGGCAAATGGTTAAACCATCCATACGAGGAACCATCAAGTCTAAAATCATGAGACTAGGTTTACGTTGTTGAAACTGGGTATAAGCATCCTGACCATCATGAAACATACTGACTTCAAAACCAGCCGCCTCTAAATAATCACGAACCAACTGCGCTAGTTCAACTTCATCTTCAACCAACATAATATGCTTCATGGTTTTCATCCTATCCATCGTCCTCAAGCAAAGAGGATCAAAAAAGTTATTTAATTAATTTTGGGAAAGTCAGCACACAACGCAATCCACCTAAAGGTGAATGATTAAAAGTAAGTGAACCACCTAAAGCCTGCGCAAGTTTACAAGACAAAGCCAAACCTAAACCCGTTCCGCCAGTGCTACGTGTGCGTGAATCATCCACACGATAGAAACGCTCGCCTAAACGCGCCAACTGCTCATCACTTACCCCAAATGGGCTATCATCCACATACAATATCCATTCATGCTCATTTTGTTGAGTATGAATCTGTATTTTTCCACCTTGTTCTGTGTAACGTACACAATTTCCAAGCAAGTTAACAATGATCTGTTTAAAACGATCTCGATCTAAAGATAGGCTTATTCCTTCGCCTGAGAGTGAAACATCAAACTGCTTTTGTTCAAATGTAGGTTTAAAATTCTCAACTTCTTGCAGTACGACATCCCATGGATTGACTTCAGCAAAATAGCATTTCAACTGCTGCGCATCTGCCTGTGCTAAATCCGCCAAATCTTGTGTTAGCTTCTTTAAACTACTCACTTGACGCATCATTGCATCAAGATGCTCGGGTGTTGCTTTACGAATTCCATCCTGCATCGCTTCAATCTGTGCTTGTAACACAGCCAAAGGCGTTTTTAATTCGTGAGAAGTATCTGCGACCCATTGACGGCGAGACTCTTCATGCTGATGCAAAATATCAGCCAAATGATTCAGTTGATTCGATAAATCTCCCAATTCATCATTTCGCTTAATCACAACCTGATGTTGGTAATTTCCACGCGTTAATTCCAACGTCGCATTGAGCAAACGTTGAATTGGCTTTTTAAAATAAGTTGCCATCAATAATGCCGCCACCAGACTAGAAAGCACGGTTAAGGCATAAACTAAAAGTAAATAACGCTTTTGATTACTAAAGAAATTGATACTCGATGCATCATCTTGATCCAATACGGGTTTTAAGCCGAGATAACCCACAACTTTTTGATCGACCAGAATTGGACGGTAGGCTATTTGATCAGTTGCAGGTTCGCCCACAATAAATTGGTGTTTTTCATCATATAAAGACAGTCTTGAACTTAAACCTAAACGATCTGGAATTGATACAAAACGCTTTTTAACGTGTTCAGATGATGAACTAGATTTAGTCTCTTGCTTGTCATCTTTCGCATCTTTCTTTAACCGAAATTGGCTCGGACTCAAAGGAAAACGTAAGCCTTCAAAGGGTTGATATTCTGAGGGTAAATTTTGTTTAAGAATCTTTAATTCTTCATCATTAAAAATCTGACGATTTTTTATTTCGGTGTTGTTTTGCGCTAAAGTGGGGGAAAGCGTTAATAAGGTATGGTCATTAAAATAACGTTGTTGTAAGGCAATATCATACTGACGGCGCAACCACCACTGAGACAAGCGATCATAATCATCAGGTGCTGCGTTCCCTTCAATTTGTAAAATCTGCGCCTGAATGGCATTTCCCCAGTCATGATAAACCGTATAAACATTACCTAGATTCGCAATCAAACGATCTAATTTTTGCATTTCCACATCAGCAACATAACGTGCGAAGTTCTTTTGCATGGTCCAATGCAATACCCCTAAACTGATTGTTGCAATCACTAAGGTAGTCAGTAATAGCGTTAAAAATAAACGTATGGCTAAAGGCATGCGACGAACATTCAAAAGCGAAATCTCAATAGTGTTCTATTTATGGATTGTAACCAACATGGTTCAAAAAAACTCTCCATTCTTTCTTCATCTTTATTATCTAATCTTTAACAATCGAATCTTAACTGACTACGCAGGATAAAATAATGAACAAGACAAAAATTGTATTAATGACAACTCTTCTCGGTTCTGTTTTAGGTTTGGCTGCCTGCCAAGTAACACCTTCAGAACAAGCAATGAATCATGACCGCCACCGCCACGAAATGCAACGTCAACCGCTCACCCCTGAACAACGTGCAGAATGGCAAGCTAAACGCGAACAACGTGAAGAACGACGAGAACAAATGCGTGAAGAACATCGACTACAGAGAGCACAGATCGAGAAAGCCTGTCAGGGTAAACGCATCGGTGAGCGTGTGAATGTTCAGTGGAATAATCGTGTAATTGAAGGTACTTGTGACGTTCGCTTTACGCCTGAGAAATCACAATTCAAACGTTAAACTTATCTAAGAACATAATATTATTTCGTTATCAAGGCGCCTCAAGCGCCTTTTAATTTATTTGCAGAGTCAATTATTTTTAATTACACAGCTGCTTACGATTTTTTGCATATTATTACGAGCGAATTCAACGCAAACTGCCTACAAACAATACGCTTTAAAATAATTTAAGCATTATCTTTGACTTTACAGTCACTAAGAAATGCCCTGTTAAAGCTTGTACCGAACGATGACTTGCTGCACGATTAGCGGTACAAAATGCTGCCATTAGGCACATTTATCATTGACTAAGATTATAACTCTGGTTTAACCAGTATTGAGGAAAATGCTATGCCACAATACAAAGCACCCTTACGTGATATGCAGTTCGTATTGCACGAATTATTAAATGCTGAAGCACATTACGCAAAACTTCCTGCATTTCAAGGCACCGTAAGCCGCGAATTGGTTGATCAATATTTAGAAGCAGCAGCTGATTTCTGTGAGAATGAACTTTCTCCTATCAACCAATCAGGCGATCGTGAAGGTTGTACTTGGAATGATGGTGTTGTTACAACACCTACAGGCTTTAAAGAAGCGTATCAAAAATATATCGAACTTGGTTTCCCATCTCTTTCTGCTGAAGAGCAATATGGCGGTCAAGGTCTACCTGTTTCTCTAGGAAACGTGATTTCTGAAATGGTTGGTACTGCCAACTGGTCTTGGGGTATGTACCCTGGTCTTTCTCATGGTGCGGTACGTACTTTAGAACATCACGGTTCAGATGAACAAAAAGCAACTTATTTACCCAACCTAGTATCTGGTGTTTGGACAGGTACCATGTGTCTTACTGAATCACATGCAGGTTCTGACTTGGGTATTATCCGCACCAAAGCTGAACCACAAGCAGACGGCAGCTATGCAATCTCTGGCGAGAAAATCTTTATCTCTGCTGGTGAACATGACATGGCTGACAATATTGTTCACATCGTTCTTGCACGTTTACCAGGTGCACCTAAAGGCACTAAAGGTATTTCGCTCTTCATCGTACCTAAGTTCCTTGTAAATGCAGACGGTTCAGTTGGCGAGCGCAATGCTGTACGTTGTGGTTCGATCGAACACAAAATGGGTATCCATGGTAACGCAACTTGTGTGATCAACTTTGATAAAGCAAAAGGTTACTTGATCGGACCAGAAAACCGCGGCCTAAACTGCATGTTCACATTCATGAACACTGCACGTATTGGTACAGCCGTTCAAGGTCTTGCTGCATCTGAAGGTTCTTTCCAAGGTGCTTTAGCATATGCGAAAGATCGTTTAGCAATGCGTTCACTTTCTGGTCCTAAAGCGCCTGAAAAAGAAGCAGATCCAATCATTGTGCATCCTGCGGTACGTAACATGCTGTTGACCCAGAAAGCATTTGCAGAAGGTGGTCGCGCACTAGTGTATCTGTTGTCTCTACACGCAGATATCGTTGAACAAGGTGCAACTGAAGAAGATCGTAAATTCTCTGACAACATCTTGTCTTTATTGACGCCAATTGCAAAAGCATTCTTAACTGAAACTGGTTACGAATCTGCAAATCATGGGGTTCAAATCTTTGGTGGCCATGGCTTTATTTCTGAGCACGGTATGGAGCAAATCGTACGTGATACACGTATTGCTTGCTTATACGAAGGTACTACTGAAATCCAAGCACTTGACTTGTTAGGTCGTAAAGTATTGCAAACTCAAGGTGCAATGTTAAAAGACTTCACCAAGATCATCCATAAATTTATTGAAGCAAACAAAGACAATACTGCAATGCAAGAATTCATTGCACCATTGGCTGCTGCAAACAAAGAATGGGGCGATATCACGATGCAAATCGGTATGCGTGCAATGCAAAACCCTGATGAAGTTGGTGCAGCTGCGGTTGACTACATGTACTTCTCTGGTTATGTCACACTTGCTTACCTATGGGCACGTATGGCACTTGTTGCTCAGGAGAAACTAGCTGAAGGCACCACTGACGTTGACTTCTACAATGCAAAAGTAACGACTGCTCGCTTCTACTTCAAGAAGATTTTGCCACGTGTTCGCTCACATGTAGATGTACTTTCAACTGGTGTTGCGCCATTGTTTGAACTTGATGCGGAACACTTCGCGTTCTAATCATAGATTAGAGTGAGATGCAACGTTCATCACAAAAAAAGGACTGGTCAGTTTTGACCGTCCTTTTTTTGTTTAATCAATGCTAAATTTACATTATTCAATTTATTTGTTCG
>JAXMGF010000059.1:0-5985 GCA_046347365.1 Acinetobacter sp.
CAACTGAATTTAACCGTTCCACCAAATATCCACTCATTGGCTTAATTACTGAATGGCTGGATGAACGTGGCGAATTACAACACCGTAGTCTTGAATCAGACTTAGGCGGCACCATGCGTTTGGGTGCACAAAAGTCTGAATTGGTTGATGGTGCAAAAATTCGTACAATTTATGGTCAATCAGAAATTATTGAGCGTCATCGCCATCGTTATGAAATGAATGATCGTTTTATTGAGACCATAGAACAGGCAGGTATGAAGATTTCAGGCTATTCTTCAGTACAACATTTGGTTGAAACTGTAGAAATTCCTGAACATCCTTGGTTTATTGCGGTACAATTCCATCCAGAATTTACAAGCTCACCACGTGATGGTCATCCATTATTTGCCAGTTTTATTGACGCTGCAAAGAAACAGCATCAAAAGAGTAAATAATATAGACTTAGATAAACTGGGAAAGTTTAAATGTCACAATTAAAACCACAAGAAGTTGTACGTTTAGGCGATATACAAATGGCAAATCATTTGCCATTTGTATTATTTGGCGGAATGAATGTACTTGAGTCAAAAGATTTAGCGTTTGAGATTGCTGAAACTTATATTGATATCTGTAAACGATTAAACATTCCTTATGTGTTTAAAGCGAGCTTTGACAAGGCCAACCGTTCCAGCCTGAACTCGTTTCGTGGACCTGGCCTGGAAAAAGGCATCGAATGGCTGGGGGAGATTAAAAAACAGTTTAATGTCCCAATCATTACTGATGTGCATGAACCGTATCAGGCAGCACCCGTTGCCGAAGTTGCCGACATTATTCAGCTTCCTGCATTCCTCAGTCGCCAGACTGATCTCGTTGAAGCAATGGCAAAAACCCAAGCCATTATCAATATCAAAAAAGCACAGTTTCTTGCCCCACATGAAATGCGCCATATCCTGCATAAATGTCTAGAAGCGGGAAATAACAAACTTATCCTTTGTGAACGTGGTTCAGCATTTGGCTATAACAACCTTGTTGTTGATATGCTGGGCTTTGACATCATGAAAGAAATGAATGTACCCGTATTCTTTGATGTGACCCACGCTTTGCAAACACCAGGTGGACGTGCTGATTCCGCTGGTGGTCGCCGTGCCCAAATCACGACTTTAGCGCGTTCAGGTATGGCAACAGGTTTAGCGGGTCTGTTCTTGGAAGCACATCCAGAACCTGAAATCGCAAAATGTGATGGACCGTGTGCTTTGCGTTTATCTCAGCTTGAGCCATTCTTGGCGCAATTAAAAGAATTGGATACTTTAGTTAAAGGATTCAAAAAGTTAGATACCCATTGATGTAATTGTTTACATCTTATTTTCATTCAACAGAGGAATTGTTCATGAGCCAAATCGTTGACATCCGCGCACGTGAAATTTTGGACTCTCGTGGTAACCCAACCATCGAAGCAGACGTTATTTTAGAATCTGGGGTTGTGGGTCGTGCATGTGCACCATCTGGTGCTTCGACTGGTTCTCGTGAAGCTTTAGAACTTCGTGATGGCGACAAAGCACGCTATTTAGGTAAAGGTGTTAAAAATGCGGTTAATAACGTAAACACTTTAATCCGTGATGCTTTAGTGGGTAAATCAGTATTTGAACAAAAAGACATCGATAACACGATGATCGAGCTTGATGGTACTGAAAACAAAGAAAAACTAGGTGCTAACGCAACTCTAGCAGTTTCTTTGGCTGCTGCTCGCGCTGCTGCTACTGAAAAGAAAATTCCTCTTTTCCAATACATCGCAGACTTGCGTGGTCAAACAACTTTGAGCATGCCTGTACCAATGATGAACATCATTAATGGTGGTTCACATGCAGATAATAACGTTGATATTCAAGAGTTCATGATTGAGCCAGTTGGTTTCACTTCATTCTCTGAAGCATTACGTGCAGGTGCTGAAATCTTCCATTCTCTAAAATCAGTTTTAAACAAAAAAGGTTTAAACACTGCTGTAGGTGATGAAGGTGGTTTTGCTCCGAACTTGCGTTCAAATGAAGAAGCAATCACTGTTATTCTTGAAGCGATTGGTCAAACGGGTTACAAAGCGGGTTCTGACATTATGTTGGCACTTGACTGTGCATCTTCAGAATTTTACAAAAATGGTCAATATATTCTTGCAGGTGAAGGCAATAAAGCATTCACAAGCAACCAATTCTCTGATTATTTAGCTGGTCTTGTAAATCAATACCCAATCATCTCGATTGAAGATGGTCTTGATGAGTCTGATTGGGAAGGTTGGAGCTACTTAACATCAATCCTTGGTGACAAAATCCAATTGGTTGGCGACGATTTATTCGTAACTAATCCTAAGATTTTACAACGCGGCGGCATTAATAAGGAAAGTCGGTAACTCTATTCTGATCAAATATAACCAGATCGGTACGTTGACTGAAGCTCTAGATGCAATCTTGCAAAAGCAAATGGTTATAGCACAGTAATTTCACACCGTTCAGGTGAAACTGAAGATTCAACGATTGCTGACTTGGCAGTAGGTACAGCAGCGGGTCAAATCAAGACGGGTTCACTATGCCGTTTCTGACCGCGTAGCTAAATATAACCAATTGCTTCGTATCAGAGAATTAACGAATGCAGCTTACCGCCAGTAAAGCTGAATTCAAAGGTCTAAACTAAGGTCAATTTATCTATGTTGAATACTTCTGATCATCTTTCTTTACAAAGACAGAAACTCTGCAAATTCATAATCATATAGAATTTGCAGGTGATCTTCCTTGTAAGAAGGATGTAGGGAATTTTCATGATAGAGATGTTTCGATCGAGCCTCAGTGGAATTGATTCTGTTACTTGTCATCTTTTTGGTGGCAAGTTTACAGTATCAATTTTTGGCTAGGTGAAGGAGGTATTTCCTCATCAAGCCTTGACTCAACAGATTAAGCAACAAGCAGAAGTAAATACGGAGCTTAAAGAGCGCAATCGTATTTTGTAGCCGAAGTTTTCGACAAAAATGGAACGGAAGCGATTGAAGAACATGCGCTTAGATTTAGGTTTAATCAAGCCAGTAAAACTTGTGCAAATGAGTACCATCAGTACCCATTACAAACCAATTTATATCGATCAAATGCAAAAGTAGATGCAGCAACCAATGAAAACCCAGACTAGACTATGGGCGGTTGTGCCAGCAGCAGGTTCGGGCAGTCGTTTTTCAAAAACTGAATTAAAACAATATCAATATATTCAAAACCATACTGTACTTGAACATACTGTAAATCGTCTTAATAGCTTGGATTTAGCAGGATGTGTGCTTGCAATCGGTGAGAATGATAATTTTGCTAGAACACTTTATTTTGATCATAAAGAGAAATTACATTTTTGTTTAGGTGGAGTTGAACGAGTAAATTCTGTGTTCAATGCGTTAATTTACTTATCTGATATTGCGGATGAAGATGATTGGGTATTGGTGCATGATGCAGCACGTCCATGTGTGACGCAGGAAAATTTACAGCTATTGGTGAATACTGCAATAGCGCATAACCAAAGTGCAATTTTAGCAATCCCAGTTCGTGATACCTTAAAACTGGTGCACACTGAAAATCAGATTGAGAAAACAGTCAGCCGTGAATTGTTGTGGCAGGCACAAACCCCGCAGATGGCAAAATTAAAGATATTAAAAAATGCGCTTGAAACAGCATTAGCTAATAACATTGTAATTACTGATGAGGCAAGTGCTTTAGAATATATCAATCAGCCTGTACAAGTGGTGCAAGGTCGTTCAGACAATATTAAAATTACCTATGCCGACGATCTGGAACTTGCCAGATTAATTCTGCAATCACAAAATTCTCACTAGTTTTAATCTGTTTTGCTTTACATAATTTATAGTTAAATAGCCTAAGTAAAATTAGTGAAATATTAATATTTTAACATCAATATGAATGACAACAATTTCACTATTTGTTAAATTTGAACCACATACTTTATAACGGATCAACAAATGAAAAAATTATTAATCGCGGGTGTTTTTACATTTACATTAGTGGGCTGTGCATCTACACCACCGCAAGCTCAGGGTATGATGCAGGAAACTATTCGTTATTCATCTAGCCCATGTTTTGGTGCCTGTCCAATTTACTCAGTGGAAATTTCTCCATCTGGAGCGGTGCATTTTGATGGGAAACAATATACAAAAGTAACAGGAACCCAAGATTTAACAGTAAGCCCATCTGTTTATAAAAAACTTCAGCAAGAATTACAAACTTATCGTCCTGAAACGGGAGCGAATGTAAAGACTACAGGATGCCAGCAAACAGCAACCGATCAACCAAGTGCATATTTCTGGTGGAAACGTCCTGATGGTACGGTAACACGTTTAAGTCACTATACAGGCTGTATTTCTCCAGCAAATATTGAGTTAAATAAGCTGATTGAAAACATACCGAAATTAATTGGTATTGAGGATTTAGTACATTAATGCCAAGCTGTAAAAATGGACAAAATGAGCATTTATGTTAGTATAGTTATAAGCGCAATCATGCGGAGGAGTCATCAATGACAGCTTTTACAATCATGCAAATGAGTATGCAAGAAGAAGATGATCTTCCTGACCTTGCTGTACAAGCGTTCCGCAATGCCTTTAAGCAGGCAAGTGAATGTTCTGAAGTTGTTTATGTAAAAGATCGTCAATTGTTAAAGCGGTTCCCTAATGGTGAGATCAAAGTACTACAAGATCTTTCAACATCGTATCAATCACTTGCAACTTCTCAACGTATCTTCAAACGTAAGAAAAAGTCTGTGACTGTTTAGAAATATGCGACAGCCACGTATTCGTATGTTTGCAGGACCAAATGGTTCTGGAAAAAGTACCATCAAGGACTATTTATTGCCCCGACATATTGGGGCATATTTAAATGCAGATGAGCTTGAAAAAGTTTTAAATCAAACACAAATTCTTGATCTGAATAGTTATCATGAGTTGCTGGATGTCGAAAAACTCATTGATTTTTTAAAGACCAAAAAGAAAAAGATAAATCAACAAATATGTGATTTATTGAGTCAGGAACCTGAATTATTTGCCGAGAGACAAATCCTTTTTGCAAAAGTTGATGTCGATTCTTATCTTGCAGCCCGAATCATTGATTTTATTCGTTTAGAATTTTTAAGATTAAAGATCAGTTTTACTTTTGAGACGGTAATGTCTCACATCAGTAAAGTTGAATTTTTAAAAGATGCACAAGAACAAGGGTTTAAAACATATTTATATTATGTTGCAACAGTGAATCCTGAAATTAATATCGCACGTGTCCACTATCGGGTAAGTATAGGTGGGCATCCTGTACCAGAACAAAAGATTCGTGATCGCTATTATCGTAGCCTGGATCTGCTTATGCAAGCAGTCGAAGTCACAGATCGAACTTATTTATTTGATAATTCATCTGATGGTGAAAAGGCTGCTTTTCTAGCGGAAATTGAACAAGCCGAAGTGTTAAAACTTAATGAGAATATGACTGAATTTCCACTTTGGTTTGTCGAAAAAGTTCTATCTGATTTTTAATAACATAATAATAATCAATTGGTTAAAAGATACGTAAAAAAATAACTTTGCTTTATCACCTAATTAACATAATATAAAAACATATAATATTATATGGTGTAATGATGTCTAGTATTCTCTTAGCATTGATCGGTGGTGGAGTTTTGGGCATTGCCGTTGTGGGCTATTTATATATCAATGGTCGTATTGCAGGTATGAGTGGTTTACTTGCCCAGTTATTACAACCAAAGTCTCTGAGTGGGAATCCAGCACTTTGGTTTTTACTTGGGTTATTTCTCACACCGTTTATTTACCAATTATTTGTAAAGCCTGAAATTATCATTGAATCCTCGCCATTCACTTTAATTGTAGCAGGGCTTTTGGTTGGCTTTGGAACACGTTTAGGTTCAGGCTGTACCAGTGGGCATGGTATTTGTGGTATCAGCCGATTGTCTCTACGCTCAATTATTGCA
>JAXMGF010000006.1:0-49202 GCA_046347365.1 Acinetobacter sp.
ATCTTCCATTAAACCAACGTTGTTGATGTCTGGAACTTTAGAACAACCTACGCCTAGGTCAACCCAACGAACGACATAACCCAGAATACCTTGACAGTTATTTTCAAGTTCGTTGTTAATTTCTTCAGCAGTCCAGTTGGTTTCTGGAGCAAAAGGAGGTGTTAACAAGTCATCCAGAGACAACATATCTTCATTAGCCAACTCATCCTGACGTGCTTTCACGTTGATTTGATGGTAATGCAATGCATGAAGTACCGCACCTGTTGGAGATGGAACCCATGCACAAGATGCACCTGCATTTGGATGTGCAGTTTTGGTCGCCAACATATCTTTCATGCTGTCTGGTTTTGGCCACATGCCTTTACCAATTTGTGCCTTACCTTGTAAACCACAAGCCAAGCCAATTGCAACGTTACGATTTTCGTAAGATGCAATCCATTTTTGGGTCTTAACCGCTTCTTTACGAACTACTGGCGCAGCTTCCATAGAGGTATGGATTTCATCGCCCGTACGGTCCATGAAGCCTGTATTAATGAAAATAGTACGGTCTTTCGCAGCAGCGATACAGTTTTTCAAATTAACTGAAGTACGACGTTCTTCGTCCATAATCCCGATTTTAAGCGTCTTCGCTGGCAAGCCAAGTGCCTGTTCCGCACGCTCAAACAATTCAACTGCGAATGCAACTTCTTCTGGGCCGTGCATTTTTGGCTTAACGATATACATTGAACCTTTACGAGAGTTATGGTTTTCGTTTTGACCACGAATATCAGCAATTGTCAGTAATGGCGTTACCAACGCATCCATGATCCCCTCGAATACTTCCTCACCTTCTACAAGGATCGCTGGGTTTGTCATTAAATGACCAACATTACGAAGAAGCATCAATGAACGACCATGTAACGTTGTAGTGCCACCAATCAGGTTTTGAACAGTACGGTCTTTGTTTAAGGCACGTGTAATGGTTTTACCATTTTTCTCGATTGACTCCTGCAAGTCACCTTTCATCAAGCCCAACCAGTTACGGTAGCCTTCAACTTTCTCTTCAGCATCAACCGCCGCAACAGAATCTTCCAAATCCTGAATGGTTGTGATTGCCGCTTCAAGGGTTAAATCCTTTACACCAGCAGCATCAGTTTTACCCACTGGGCTGTTTGCATCAATATCAATGATAACGTGCAGGCCGTTATTTAATAAAACGATTTCAGTTGGGTTTGCGGCTTCACCATTGAAACCAACAAATTGAGCTTCATGCGCCAAAGAAGTAGTCGAACCATCTTTTAAAGTCACAACTAGACGATTGTGATCAACCGCATATTGAGTTGCATCAGCGTGTGAGCCTTGTGCCAACGGGAAAGTCTGGTTTAAGAAATCTTTAGCGAATGCAATAACCTTGTCACCACGAACTGGGTTATAGCCTTTACCTTTTTCCGCACCATTTTCTTCAGAAATTACATCTGTACCATACAGTGCATCGTACAAAGAACCCCAACGTGCATTGGCTGCGTTTAAGCAATAACGTGCATTACGTACTGGTACAACTAGCTGTGGACCTGCCAATAAAGCAATTTCTTCATCTACATTTTCAGTTGTAACTTTAAAGTCAGCAACTTCTGGTTCCAGATAACCAATTTCAGTCAGGAATGCTTTATAGGCATTCAGTTCAAATTTATTATTGCGGTGCCATTCATCAATCTTGGCTTGTAGTTCATCACGCTTAGCCAATAATGCCTTGTTTTTTGGGCTAAGATCGACAACGACTTGCTCGAAGTTTTTCCAGTAAGTTTCACTATCTAAACCAGATCCTGGTAAAGCTTCATTTTCGATGAAATCGTAAAGTTCTTTAGCAATCGCTAGCTTGCCTTGTTGAATACGTACAGTCATTGTCTTTCCTGATGGTGCTAACTTTTTATAACAAGATTCCTAGTATACCGATTTATACTAGCCTGAATAGTAATATCACATTCCTAAATAGTAAGCATTTTCTCTATAAGACGTATTGACAAGCGCAATTTTATCTCTTTATCAAAAAATCAAATTTCTGGGTACTTACAGTTTAGGTCTGCAATGTCCTCACATTTTTAAACGCCTTTATTTATAGCAAAAATCAAACAAGAATAAAGCCTTCTCTATCTAAATTTATAAAAAAAGACATTCCGAAGAATACCTTTGTAAATTTATGAGGTTTTTGCGACCTGTATCTGTCGATGTTCGGAATGCAGATATTCATCCGACTGCATTTCCAGCAAGCGTGAACGTGTCCGTTCAATTTCAAATGCCAGTTTCTGACCTTCATACAGCTCAATAATCGAGTCTTCAGAAGTCAGCAACAGCTTCACACCCCGATCATAAAACTCATCGACCAGATAAATAAAGCGTCGGGTTCCTTCTGACAGGAAATCGGTCAAATTCGGAATATTGCTGACCAATACAGTATTGTAAATATTGGCAATTTCAATAAAGTCTGCTGGACTACGTGGCTTAAAGCATAATTCAGAGAATTCACACCACAATACATCTTCGGTATGCCCCAGCGTCTCTACCACACGATTGTTAATCATGATGGGTGTATTCGACTTGGTTTGAGTATGTGTAAGCGATTGGAAACGTTCAAGCATCCATGACTGGGCATCACTGCTTAATGGATATTTAAACAACTGTGCCTGTTTCAAAACTCGTAAACGGTAATCAATGCCTGCATCAACATTTAAAACCACACAGTTTTTCTGTACCAGTGTAATCGTGGGCATAAAACGGTCACGGTGAATCCCGTTTTTATATAAACCCTCTGGCGCAATGTTTGATGTTGCAATCAGGGTAATGCCACGCTCAAATAGTTTCTGGAATAAATCACTAAGAATCATTGCATCTGTCACGTTCGACACAAAGAACTCGTCAAAACAAATCACAACTGCATTTTTATAAATTTGATCGGCCACTGCATCCAGAGGATTACGCTGGCCTGAAAGCTTGTTTAATTCTTTATGGACGTGCTGCATAAAGTGATGAAAATGCATACGGGTTTTGCGACGGAATGGAACAGCATCATAGAACTGGTCCATTAACCATGTCTTGCCACGCCCTACACCGCCCCACATATAAACCCCTCTCGGATAGGTTTGGCGACGGAAACGTCGAAACGCTTTCTTGGATGCTTTATAACGCGTGAGTAATTCTTTCCATACTCGATCCAACTCTTGCACTGCCTGAGCTTGAGCTTCATCAGGCATAAACTGACCTGACTCAAGTGCTTGAGTATAACGCTCGGCAGGTGATGTAGGAATAAATGCAGTGCTATGTGAGTCTGGTTTAGAATTTGACATAAGGACTTATTGCAATTTTAATTGGTGAAAATTATATCGAACATTCTGTTCAAAGGCATTAGATTTTAGGCTTAATTATGATGCTGTTTAAACATCATAATCTACCATTTTTAATTATTTAGCTATTTCGGTGATATTGTCTAGGGCTTTGTCCAAACCATCTTTTAAAGGCATGATTAAACGCCGCAGGTTCAGAATATCCCAACATTTCGGCCACCTGTTCAATTGAATACGAACTATTTTCAATAAATTTTAATGCCTTTTGTTTAATCAGTCTTTCCCGAATTTCCTTATAGCTGGTCTGCATTTGTTCCTTACATACACCTGATAGGTCAATGTATCTAGCGGAGGGTTATTACTTTAATTTGTAGAATATCAATATTATCTAAATAATGCGCTTGTTCACATCGAATTTGACATCCTGCCCATAATAGTCCTGATAGGCAGCCATCAATGCCAAGTCTTTTGGCCTTTTAAATGGTAATTCAATTTGAATGTGAGGAATTTCCAGCCCCATCATTTTAAAAATATCTTGTAAAAACTTATAGGTACCTGAGATTTCACATTGTGCTCGGAGATGACGCATGCCTTGAATCAAATACATTAATCCGAGGATAGATCTCTTCATAATTCCAAATGCAATTTCGACTTTAATGTTGTACTATAAAAAGCACGTAAATGAATTGCTGAAATGATCAAGTTCTGCGTCTATACAATCATATTTAATCTCGATAAAACCTTTAAACTTGCACGAAATTTAGCTGTACAGAGCGTGGACTATGCGTGACGTAACCAAAGATCCGATTCAAAAACCAAAGTTGCCATTATAGGTGCAGGTTTTGGTGGTTTAAGTGTTCGGCTATTCGACTATTACAAAGTCAAATCAATGATTTTGTGGATTTTGGAAAAATCACCATGTGGGTGGCACATGGCGAGTATCCAGGCGGCATGTGACGTTCAATCGCATATGTATTCCCTTTCATTTGCACCTAAAACCGACTGGTCCAAACGTTACGCAGAAGCAGATGAAATTTTTACTTTATATTCAGGACATTACTGAACAATATAAATTAAAAGATTATTGTAAATTTAATCATGAAGTGACTCATGCTCAGTTTGATGAAAACCGCAATGTCTGGACTGTAGAATTTAAAGACCAGCCAACACTTGAAGCACAATTTGTTATTTTTGCTTCTGGTCCACTGCATGTTCCCCAAATTCCACACATTAAAGGGATTGAGAAATTCAAAGGCAAAGTCTTCCATTCTTCAAAATGGGAACACGATTATGATTTAAGTGGTAAATCTGTTGCCTCTATTGGTACAGGTGGCAGTGCCATTCAGTATATTCCTGAAATTGCACCCGAAGTAAAACAGCTTTATGTGTTTCAGCGTACTGCAGCATGGGTCATCCCACGTGATGAACGTAAATATTCACAACTCAGCAAGACTTTGTTCAAGGCGTCGAATATTTATCGCCAAATCCATCGTACCCGCTTGTACTGGACCAATGAGTCTCGTGTCGTGCCGATTGTACAACCTCAGATCATGAAATATGGTCAAAAGCTTGCAGAAGCCTTTATTCGTTTTCAGGTGAAAGATAAAGAACTCGCCAAGAAACTAACTCCTGATTTCGTCATGGGTTGTAAGCGTATTTTGATTTCTAACAAATATTTTCCAACCTTTAACCGTAAAAACGTTGAACTGGTTACAGATGCTATTCAGGAAATTACTGCAAATGGCATCATCACCAAAGATGGTAAAGAACGTCAGATTGACTGCCTGATTTATGGTACAGGTTTTATTACCGATCCACGTATCTACTTAAAGCATTTTGATTGTGTCGGTCGTAATGGCATTGAGCTGAAACAGGCATGGAAAGATGGCGCTGAGAGTTATTATGGCATTGTCACCAAGAACTTCCCGAACCTGTTCCAGCTACTTGGTCCTAACACAATCTTAGGGCATAACTCTGTGATTTTCATGATTGAATCACAAGTGAACTATATTCTACAGTTGATCCAGACCGTGGATAAAACAGCTACTCAGGCGATTGAAATCAAGCATGATGTACAAGATCAGTTCAACGAACGTGTACAGGAACAGCTTAAAGGTACGGTATGGCAAGCAGGTGGCTGTAGTAGCTGGTATCAGGCGGCTGATGGCAAGAACTTCTCTCTATGGCCAACTTATACCTGGAAATACTGGTTAGAAACGCGTAAAGCGAATGTTGCTGATTATAATTTTATGAGTAATGACGCTAAGCAATCAAAAAAACAAGTCGCTTAAATTGTAATGATAAACGAGAGGATAATTTATGATCCTCTCGTTTATTGTTTTAAGGTTCGTAATAATCGCCATTACCTGACATTGGTGTGGTGTAGTAAACATCCACATACGGACGCTTGTGATCTTTTAGTGGAAAACGTTTCACTAAAATCATGGCATACGTATTTTCAATATGCTGATAATCTTCAATTTCATCTTGTTTAATAATTTGCCACTGTCCTTTTTCCCGATTCTCCCATAATCCGACCTCTTTAATTTCACGAATCTTTAAGCATTGTGGTCGTTCGGAAGCTGCGCTGTTATTTTCACAAGATACGAAATGAGGAAAAACCTCAAATGTTAAAATTTCAGGTTTAGACTGATATTTTGTTTCAGGTGTCATTTTTCCTACAAATGAATACTGCTGACTATCTAACATTTTAAATGTTAAGGTTGGTTGAGCAATATTGGTTGAATCCAAGGTAAATATAGCCTGCTTGTCTTGATCAAATAAATTTGTCGCTAATACTTCTTGTTTTGCTAATTCATCAGGACATCCCTTAGCGGTTAGCACAAAACTTTCTGTCGCAATTAATTTTTTCCCCTGAATTTTATAAGGCGCACCACCAGCATTACACCCTGTATTCACCCCAACACTATTATTTTCAAAGTTTAATTTAATTGGAGGATTCTCATTCGGGGGTTGATATTGCCAAAAATAGGATGTTAATATTTTCTCTGGATCTACTGAAATCTTTTTTGGCTCCTGTACAACTGGGGTACAAGCAAGTAAACCCACACTACAGCATAAAAAGAAAAATATAGATTTAACTTGCATTTAGTCCCTCCTCCATACCTATCTGCTGATATTTTGTATAGCACTTTTCTGGGCATAATAGATGAATCATATACTGGGATAAAATAAAAAATTAAGCAACTTCAATGGATGTTACCCTGGCAATGGTGAAGCAATCATGTGGTACGTATTATGTACCTCATGCCATGATGAGCGGATTAATTCTTTCGCTACTCCCCCCCTATTGATAACTCTGTTTTTAAATCTGAAATTCTAATGAATATCAGTTGAATTGATCAAATCAATATAAAAGGCAAACACAAGTTCGCCCTTACATGAAGATCTATCGATTTAAATCGAAGCTAAAATAGACTTGAGCATCTCAGTTGGGTTTTCTGCCTTGGTAATTGGACGGCCAATGACCAAATGGGTTGAACCATCTTGCATTGCCTGTTTAGGTGTCACAATACGTTTCTGGTCATCTGCATTCGAACCCTCAGGACGAATACCAGGTGTTACCAATGCAAAATCTGCCCCTAACATTTCACGAAGAATTTTTGCTTCCTGTGCCGAACATACCACACCATCCAGGCCACTCTCTTGAGTGAGCTTGGCCAAGCGTTTAACTTGCTCTACAGGTTCGATATCCAAACCAATATCACGCAAATCTTCACGTTCCATCGACGTTAAAACAGTCACTGCAATCAATTGTGTTTGATAATTTCCTGCTTGCAAACGCTCAACACAGGTTTCCATCATCTTGCGACCACCAGATGCATGTACATTGACCATCCAAACACCTAGATCAGCCGCCGCACAAACCGCCTGAGCGGTGGTATTCGGAATATCATGGAATTTTAAATCCAAAAAAACTTCAAAACCCTTGTTCTTTAAGTTTTTAACAACAGATGGACCTTCATGAGTAAAAAGCTCTTTGCCTACTTTGACACGACATAGAGTAGGATCAAGTTGTTCCACAATTGTCAGAGCGTCGTATTCGCTTTTTGCATCCAAGGCAACAATGATACTCAAGAGCTTTTCTTCCCAATAAAAATAAAGCCCATATTATAATGGGCTTTTATTTTCTGTGTGAATATCCAGCACAGTTTTTTCATGTCTTGTACTTGCAGCAGCCTGAGCAGCAGCTTGTTGAGCCACCTGAATTTGTTCTTTTCTCAGATGATCAATGTCTTTACGTAAACGTTTAATTTCCCAATTGGTTTGGAAAACTCTAAATACCTGGACACCAAGAAGTAGACCAACAACAATGCCTAATGCCAATGTTAATAGAAGCAATAGACCTAAACGCATCGCAGGGACTTGGGTAAACAATAAGTTTACCTCCAACTCTGCTGGGTTCTGCAAAACCAAGGCAAGCGAATAACCAAATATAGCAATAAGTAATGCAATTAATATATAACGCATACACACCTCGAATATTATTCAGCAGATTCGTTTACCGCATCACGAAGTGCTTTACCTGGTTTAAAGTGAGGAACGGCTTTCGCCGCAACATCAACAGCCTTACCTGTTTTAGGGTTACGTCCTAAACGTGGTTCACGATGATGCAATGCAAAACTGCCAAAACCACGAATTTCGATACGATCACCATTTGAAAGCGCTTCAATCATTTGGTCAATCATGATCTTAACTGCATCTTCAACTAAAGGTTCAGCCAAGTGTGGATTTTTAAGTGCAATCCGTTCAATCAAATCAGATTTATTAAGTGCTTCAGTAGTCATTGATGACCTCTTTAATTATTACTACTTTTTAATGTTTTTAATAATAACCTGTTTAAATACAAAACGGTAGCGCAGTACATCAATACTACGCTACCGTTTACAGTATTTTTGTATAAAAAAGTACTTCTCTGTTACAAGAAACGTACTTTTTAACAAATTACTTCATTTGAGCTTTAATTAAGTCACCAATAGTCTTAGGACCATTGCTGTCAGCAACTTGTGTAGCAGCAGCTTGACGAGCATTGTTTACAGCTTCTTTCTCTTCAGCTTCGTCTTTCGCTTTGATAGACAAGTTGATTGAACGAGACTTGCGATCAACGTTGATGATCTTCGCTTCAACTTCCTGACCAACTTCTAGGAACTTGGTTGCATCTTCAACGCGGTCACGGTTGATTTCAGAAGCTTTAAGTGTTGCTTCGATGTCATCAGCCAATTTAACTGTAGCACCTTTCGCATCAACAGCAGTTACAGTACCTTTAACCAAGGCACCGCGCTCATTCGCAGCCAAGAAGTCATTGAATGGGTCGCTGTTCAATTGCTTGATACCAAGGCTGATACGGTTGCCTTCAGCGTCAACAGACAAGATAACCGCTTCAACTGTGTCACCTTTCTTGTAACGACGAATTGCTTCTTCGCCTTGCTCGTTCCAAGAAATGTCAGACAAGTGAACTAGACCATCGATACCGCCTGGTAAACCGATGAAGATACCGAAGTCAGTGATTGACTTAATTGTACCTGAAACTTTTTCACCTTTGTCGTGGTTCTTAGCAAACTCTTCCCATGGGTTAGCACGAGTTTGTTTGATACCAAGAGAAATACGACGACGCTCTTCGTCAACTTCAAGAACCATAACGTCAACTTCATCACCAATCTGAACAACTTTAGATGGGTGGATGTTTTTGTTAGTGTGGTCCATTTCAGAAACGTGTACTAAACCTTCAACGCCTTCAGCGATTTCTGCGAAACAGCCGTAGTCAGTTAAGTTAGTTACGCGAGCTTTAACGATAGAACCTTTAGGATAACGGTTCATGATCGCCAACCATGGATCTTCGCCTAATTGCTTAAGACCTAAAGATACGCGGTTACGCTCTTTGTCAAACTTAAGTACTTTAACAGTAACTTCTTGACCCACTTCAACCACTTCTGATGGATGCTTGATACGTTTCCAAGCCATATCTGTGATATGCAGAAGACCATCAATACCACCAAGATCAACGAATGCACCGTAATCTGTAAGGTTCTTGATTGTACCAGTAACAGTTTGACCTTCTTCAAGCTGAGCAAGCAATGCTTCACGGTCAGCTGAAGATTCAGCTTCCATTACGGCACGACGAGAAACCACAACGTTATTGCGTTTAGCATCAAGCTTGATAACCTTGAACTCCAACTCTTTACCTTCAAGGTGAGTTGTGTCGCGAATCGGACGTGTATCAACTAAAGAACCTGGTAAGAATGCACGTACAGGACCGATGTCAACAGTGAAACCACCTTTAACCTTACCAGAGATAACACCAGTAACGATTTCGCCATCTTCAAAGATTTTTTCAAGTTTAGTCCAGGTTTCAGCACGTTTCGCTTTTTCACGTGATAAAACTGTTTGACCCATACCGTTGTCAAGCGCTTCAACAACAACATCAACTTCATCACCAACCTGAACTTCAAGTTCACGTTGTTCATTTAAAAACTCAGCACGGTCAACAACACCTTCAGATTTAAGGCCAGTGTCAACAGTTACCCAGTCAGAGTCGATGCTAACAACGATACCTTTAATTACGGCACCTTTGTCAATATTAAGGGTTGATTCGCTTTCTTCAAAGAGGGCTGCAAAAGATTCGGTCATGATATACCTAAAAAATTCAACGGTCTTGGATCAGACAAGATCGGTTTAGTTAAGTTGTTACATAGCCATAAAAATCTGACCAGACCATGCTTCAACTGAAAATTCATTGAATATCTATTTATATACGACTATCGATATAATCAACCATGAGCTTAAAGACCTCATCAATGCCTATTGTAGAGCTATCAATGATATAGGCGTCTTCCGCTGGCTTGAGCGGAGCGACTTCACGCTCCATATCTCTTTTATCTCTAGCCTGTATGTTAGATAAAATGTCGCTTATTTTAGCATCAAGCCCCATACCCTGCAACTGTTTTACACGTCGCTCAGCACGCGATTCGGCTGATGCCGTAAGGTATAGCTTGGCTTGCGCTTCAGGAAAAATTGAAGTTGCCATGTCACGGCCATCGGCAACCAGTCCTGGATGCTGGATAAATGCACGTTGACGTTCAAATAATGCCTTTCTTAATTCTGGCACAGTTGCCACTTTAGAAGCATACTCACCGACCTGCTCTGTTCGAATGATATTGGTGACATCTCTCCCCTCAAGCAACACCTGCGTAGCGGTCTCATTTGATTTAAATTCAATATCCAAATGAGTTGCATAATCAATGCATTGATCTAGCTTTGCTTCAATTTGGTTCAACAAGCCCTTTTGAAACAATGACAGCCCAAGTAAACGATAAAGCGCACCAGAATCCAGTAAATTAAAATGATAATGAGCCGCTATTTTCGCGGCTAATGTTCCCTTACCAGATCCGCTTGGACCATCAATCGTAATAATTTGAACTGTCATTCCTGTCTCTTATGAAGCAACTGATTTTGCTAATTTTGAAAAACCTAGTGTAATCGCTGCCTTGAGTTGTGCAAGAACTAATTTACTTACAAAAGGTGCTTTTGCGGTAAATTCGATCTTATAGGTCACCAAAGTGATGTAGGGTGTAATTTCCCTAAAATCAATTTGTCCCAAATGATGTTTCACTAGTGGATTATTAATTAACTTGTATTCAATACGCTTATTCTCTTCCAACAAAGTAATTTCTTCTTGAAGAGGCTTCACTGGTCCAAAACCCATACGACGAATAGAACCAACACCATCTGGGCGTTGAGGGTCAGCAGAATCCTTTACACGCACCACCTGTAAAGGTGCAAATGCCTTGTTGTAGGTTGCATGTTTTGACAATAAATCAAAAACATCAGAGATGGGTGCATTGAATTCTTTTTGTATGGTGATTGCATTACGCATAGCTTCGCCTTTTTGATCTAACCAAAATCATGGGAGGGCCTAGTTTGCCACAACTACAAGGGCATTATGAATCATTTAAGGACGTTTTTGACGAATGGATTTTTCTCTTTTCATCACGTCTACGCTTAAAAAACTCACTTAACTGGGATGAACACTGTGCCTGCATGCATCCCTGTTCAAAAGTAAATTTATGATTGTAATAGCCGCTTTCAAGTAGATGTCTTGCACTGACCAACGAACCAGCTTTAGGCTCTGTTGTAGCAAACACTACTTTTTTGATACGGGCATGAATGAGTGCGCCAACACACATCGTACAAGGTTCAAGCGTCACATAAAGTGTGGCATCATCTGGCAAACGGTAATTATCTATGGCTTGGCAGGCGGAACGAAGTGCCTGAATTTCAGCGTGTGCTGTCGGGTCGGAAAGCTTGATGGGTGCATTATAACCTGCACCAATCACCTTACCCTGACTTACAATCACCGCCCCAACTGGAATTTCGTCCTGTGAAGCAGCAAGGACGGCCTGCTCATAGGCAAACTGCATCCAGTATTCATCGTTAAAGCTTTCTGAAATTGTGACGTCAATACTCATCGATTTTAATCAATAACACCATATTGTCTTAATAAAGCATTCCAGCTATCAATCGTAGTTACTGGAGGGCAATCAGATAAAATATCTTTCAATGTAATCTTTTCCGCTTTTGCTTTCCACTCTGGTGACAAGTCTTTATCGACCAGACGGGCACGCACACCTTCGACAAAATCTGATGGCGAATTTTCCAGTCAGAAATTCTGGGCTTCCAGTGCAAACCTCATCCCAGGCATGGCCTCGTTTACCCCATTGCCACAGCAACCAGGTAATTGCGGCTGTACTTGGTGACCCCTTTTGCAGGTTTTCACTTGCCTGACGCAACCAGTCACTGCTTGCCTCACCGCGACCAATAATTGCCTGATAGTCATCTTCAAACTTCTGGCCACGGCAAACGCTGTGGATCACATCAATTGAGTTTTGCAAAGGACCTGACGCTACAGGACGGTGCAGACTATTTAATGTATCATCAATGGCACGGAAAGTACCCGCAGGATAGTGATTCCAATCCACATTCAAAACTTTTTGAAGAACATTATCTCGTTGCGCCTCACAAATATGTGTTGCCCAACCAATACTAAACGCACCAGCCGCTGTCATAATTGAACCCGTTAAACCTGTAAACAGCCCAATTTGACCACGATCTGCAAGAAAACGACTTCCCCCTACATCAGGATAGAGACCAATATTGATTTCAGGCATTGCAAGACGTGAATAAGGTGTGACTAGACGGAAAGGCGCGGCCATGAATAGTCCTAAACCACCACCCATGACATAACCTTCACCCCAAACTACGATTGGCTTAGCATAGTTATGAAGCAATAAATCAAGCGCATATTCTTGTTCAAAAAATTTATTTGCCGTATCTACTTCATTATTAATGACAAGTTGACGGAGTTTACGAACATCACCACCCGCGCAAAAGGCTTTTGGTGTGGTTGAATCAAACCAGATTGCTTTAACACTGTCATCTTCATGAAAATATTCAAATACTTTCAATAAAGCACTCACAATTGACTCATCAAGTGCATGTAAAGATTTTGGTCGGTTTAAACGAACAATACGCCAACCATTTTTAGCGTTTTCGATAATTAAATCTGGGTGATAACTATTTAAATCGGGAGAAGTCATTATGCGTCCAGTTGCCAGTCTATGGGCTCAATGCCATGTTGTTTCAAATAATGATTTGTTTTAGAAAATACTTTACAGCCAAAAAACCACCTCGGTTTGCAGACAAAGGTGATGGATGTGCAGCAGTTAATACAAGATGCTTGTTTCGATTAATACGTTGTCCTTTTCGCTGGGCATACGCACCCCACAAAATAAAGACCACATGCTCCCGCTGTTCATTCAACACATCAATGACAGCATCGGTAAACTCTTCCCATCCCTGTTTCTGATGAGAAGTTGGCTGGCCTGCTTCAACAGTCAGTACACTGTTTACCAGCAATACCCCTTGAGCAGTACCATTTACTTAAATCCCCATGAAGGGAAACTGGTACGCCAAGATCAGTATTCAATTCATGAAAAATATTACGCAAAGATGGGGGTAATGCAACCCCTTTCTGCACAGAAAAACTTAAACCATTTGCCTGATTTGGACCATGATAGGGATCTTGCCCCAAAATCACCACCTTTACCTCATTTAAAGGTGTGATATTCAGTGCGCTAAAAATCTGTTTACCTGGAGGGATAAATGGTTTTTTCGGCAGTTTTTTTCCTGCTGCAAAAATTCACGCAAGTTATCCATTTTTTTGGCTCAGTAAAACCTGACAATGAGGTTTTCCAGGACTCATCCAACTGAACTTTATTTAACTTGTCCTGCTGTTGTTCAGTAAATTGCATCAAATTTCTGCAATAAATTCCATTGGTTGTAAAGTAGAGGATCTCCAGATATTGACTTGCTTGTAGTTCTACGTTTGGATTCTGAATCTTATTCCTTTTTTTCAGATTCTCATACATTTGAGGATCACTCCATTCCGCCTGCACCTGTTCTGAAAAATAATCTGGTCTAAATTTAAGATACCCATTTGTTCGTTTTCAATATCTTCCATGAAACTTTGTGCATAACCTGTATCAGTTTCATGCACAATCACCGAATAGACTTCCACATCACCCTCACCATTTTGAGTAATGGTTGAATGAAGCACCTGCTGTGCCAGATAAAAGAAAATTCGTGAAAATTGCTCTGCGGATGGGGAAACGGGCAAGGCAATCCAGCGTGCACTGAATGTTTGACATGCGGCGATATACTCAGGGTCATCTTTCTGCCAGTAGCAGATGGCATGATCAAAACTATCAAAAAGCTCCTTGATCACACCTTTTAATAGACCAAAATCATATACCATTTGCCCATGATCCAGCTTTGAGGCTTTTAGCAGTAATTCAACTTTATAGCTGTGCCCATGAATCGAACGCTTACAACGGTCCGATGTACAGTTACGCACAATATGAGCATTTTCAAACTTAAATAATTTACGAATTAACATGCACCAAGCTGATCTTATTTTGCAAAATGGATTTTATTATAAAGCAAAAAAACAAGCATTGTGATTGATTTTAAACCCTGTGACCATTCAATCATCCAATTTATACATTTTAGATTTACCCACTCGATTTCTATGGTGCTGGTACAACTGTATTAAATGGCGCAAGGCTTCTGGAATAGACTGTTACCTGCTTGTCTTTGCGCATCATAGCACTGCTAAACTGTCGTTTGCGTTCACTTAAAACCACTTCAATTTGAGCAGTAAAATAATTTGATTTACTGTCTAACCATGCCGCAGCATCGGTCTTGTTTTGTGGTTCTATTCCAGAAAATGCATTCAGTTTCCATAAATCCTCAACACTATTGAAATAAGTCAACTCTGCCTGTTTGGCCTTTAGCTCCTGCTCTACTGTTTTCACATCTATTTTAGGATCAATGCTTGCCAATAATAAGGGAGCCGCCGTGTTCATATTGATTTTTGTGGCTTCTGGCAATGCGGTGACATAAGGTGCAATGTGGTCATAATTTTTTCCCTCGAACCCTCTGACCAGTTTTAACTCCTCTACCTGATGAAACCTGGTATTGGAAGCCAAATAGGATGGATCCAAACCCTGATAATAATTACTTTCTGCGCCCATCGCCCCCGTAGTTTCATCATCGGCATCTTGCCAATCAATTACGGCCTGACTCAATTCAGCAGGCAACCCGACGCGTTGCAATAATTTTTCAAACCAGCGTCTTGCAGAGTCATCCACACTGCCATCAGCTTTTAACAAATTATTTAAATTGAATTTTCCAGACTCATCCAGCAAACGACCTGAAATAAAACCATCCTCTACAGGAAAGGCTGGCATTGGTTTCGCCCAGTTTTCCTGTAAATGATCGATATTACCGCCATTGTCACTGTCCTGAATCAGCAATTCAGAGAAAAATGCCTCTGCACTTTTGGCATAAAGCAGGGATTGATCCTGACGCATCAAATAACCTGTATTTTCAGAGGTATTGGTCTGTCGCTTGGCAATGGTTGCAGCCAGAATGGTCGCTAAGGCCACCATCACTAAAATAGTGAGTAATGCGATACCACGTTGAGATGAATCGTTCTTCATAGCAATCATGGCCCTGTTTTATTTTCTGACAATTTATTGGTATTCAGTAGACTATAAATCCACTCATAATCTGTGCCTGCAACAGTCAACTGTACCTTAAACCCTAAAGGTAGTTTTTTTAATTCAGTCACATTATTCGGATCACTGATATTTTCAGGCCATTGGGTCAGTTCTTGTGGGTTGAGAACGGTAATTTTAAACTGGTCCACCCGTTCTAACAGCGTACTGGAAATCGGTTGCACCCGATTAGGGATATTGAGATTTGCATATTTTAAACGATAGACTTTCTTCTGTGCAGAATCATAGCGATATTCAATCCGTTCATAAGGCGACACACCCTGCTTTAATGGATCGGAGACACCAGCCTTACTAAATATAAAACTTCGATCATTTAACAATAAAGC
The DNA here is from genome assembly GCA_046347365.1 of Acinetobacter sp. Taxonomy (GTDB): domain Bacteria; phylum Pseudomonadota; class Gammaproteobacteria; order Pseudomonadales; family Moraxellaceae; genus Acinetobacter. The sequence continues at coordinate 15,799 of JAXMGF010000006.1, forward strand.
CGCTTGTAATTGTCTGCCATCATTGGCCGTTAAGGGAATGATTTGTAGGCTATCCCTCAAAATTTGCTGATAAGCGTCCTGTAGTTCAAACAGGTAGGTTTCATGTTCCGCATTACGGTCTTTTACTTTTAATAAATAATCAAAGACTTTCCAGCCCAGCATTGAAAGTACCGCAAAAATTGCAATCGCAACCAACAATTCAACTAAAGTAAATGCCTGTTTATATTTCATGATGTCTTGGCTTTTGCTGGGTAGTTAAAAAACACCAGATTGGTGACCCCTGCTTCAACTTTACCTTGTTCCGCATTAAACAAGCTCACCTGCAATTCGATGCGCTGAATATTGGGACTAATGGTTGTCTGTGCCTTTTTGTCAATCTGCCAGGTTTCCCCCTGTGAGGTGACTTGTTTGGACTGCGTCCCCTCCAGCCATTCCTGATTCATTTCCATCATGGCCACTTCATTCATGGCAACAAATTGTGCCTTGGTCCGCAAAATCGCATTGGAGGTTGACTGTGTGTATTGCATGGCAATTTTAGTTAATGCAATCGCTGCCACAGCAAAGATAGCAAGTGCCACCATCACTTCAAGTAAGGTAAAGGCTTTAATCTTGTTCATTTATTTTACCCAGGTGATCGAGTTCCAGCTCATGGCCAATGGGTTGCTGTTCATAATAAAACTGAATACGAACAGGTTTGGCCTCGCCATTGCCAAACCAGATCAACTGGGGTGATTTACCACCTAATAAATCTTCATTTTTGGCTTTCGAATAATTCTCGCCATCTAAACTTTGAATGCTAAACGACACTTGATCAGGTAACTGGCGTGGTTTAAATTCAGGATAAGGTTGCCAAGTGCGATTAGCCTGTTGTATTTGCTCAAGGCTTTGATCATGATATTCAAATAATTGATAGCTAAAGGGGGCAACATCGGTTGCATTTTGCGTATTTAATGCCAGTACCTTGGCTTGATCGGTTGCTTCCTTATTTATTTTTTTTAAATCGAGAATAAACATTTCTCTGGCTTGCATGGCACGGCGCTGATCAACACCACCAATATTTAACACCACCAAGGATGCCATGATGGTCATAATCACAATCACCACCATAATCTCAATGAGGGTGAATGCCTGTTGTAATCGACGAGGTGATCTCATTTGCTTGACCAATTATGAAGCAGCCACTTGTTCAAGTTGTTTTGGCATAGCCAAAGCTTGCTCAATATAGGCAACGCGCAAGGTATCTCGAGAGCCTAGATAACGCTGATAAAAACTTGAGTTGAGAATCACCGCAGCACCATAGGTCAAAGACCAGATGGCAGCCAAATAATCCCGAGTAGTCATGCTGCTATGGATATCCACCAGATAGCTTTCTGTCATACGGATGATGATCCGCAAGCGTTGACGGCGAATTTTATACAACTCACTGAATAGCAATTGAATCCCTTGCCCTGTGGTGGAAAGACGCTCTTCAATCTGGTGAAATAAAGCGGTACGTTCAGGATAGTGGAGATGATGCAGCATAAAGAATGCCAAATGTTCAGGAAAAGCCTTTTCAGTATCCTGAATCATTTCCAGCAACATTTTCGTTGCGAATAATCAGCAACATAAATTCATCTTTGCTCTGAAAATGTTTGTATAAAGTACCTTTCGCAAGATCAGCTCAGCAGCCAGCGCATCAAGCGTCATACCAGCTTCACCATTTTCCAACAGAGTTGTTCAGCAATCTGAAAAATCAAGACTTCTCGTGCTCTAAACTGAGCTTGGCGATCCATTTTCACGTGATAACTCTTCCTACTACAACAGAACCGTTTATTTCAAATTTAAAAGATTTTCAAAATTTTGGGCAGTGATCATGCCAATTTCTTCAACCGATTTATCATATACATCACTGAGTGCTTTTGCTACATACGGCACATATTTCGGTTCGTTGGTTTTACCACGATAAGGTACAGGTGCTAAATAAGGACTATCGGTTTCAATCAATACACGGTCAAGCGGAACCTGTCTGGCAACATCACGTAAATCCTGTGCATTCTTAAATGAGATAATGCCAGAGAATGAAATATAGTAGCCACAGTCCAGAACAGCTTTCGCAGTTTCCCAGTCTTCGGTAAAACAATGCAAAATTCCATGCGTTGACTGCTCTGCCTTTATAATATCAACCGTGTCATGTTTAGCCGAACGTGTATGCACCACCACAGGTTTCTTTACAATCTTTGAGGCCTGAATATGCCGTGCAAAACACTGCTTTTGCGCTGCAATAAAATCAGTGCTGTGATAGTAATCCAGACCAGTTTCACCCAAAGCCCAGACTTTTTCAGATTGTGCCAGTTCCACTAAATAGTCAGTGCTTGCTCGTGCCATCGTCTGTTCATCCTCACATGGATGAACACCAACCGTATAGCCGACATCAGCATGTCGGGACGCAATCTGTGACAACTGAATATGGTCATCCAGATCGACTGAAATTCCCATAAACTTTGACACGCCTGCAAGTCGGGCCTGTGCAAGTGCCTGATCCAGATCTCCTTGATAAGGCGTTAAATCCAGCATGGTTAAATGGCAATGCGTATCAACAAACACTCTTTTTTCCTATCTATAACGCTTACATGGTGTAACTTGGGCGATCAAGGCTTTTTGAACCTGCCAGCAACTTTTCAGCCTCATTTTTATAATACACACCTTTTTCACCCGTCAGCTGGATTGCAAAACCCTGTGGCTTAAAATGTGTTTGTTTATAAGAAATCCAGATCACTTTACCCGTCAATGGAATCTTCTGTGCCTGATCTGGTAAGGTTGCCAGAACAAATACCTCCTGTCCCATCTTGACCGCCTGCTTGGTTGGAACAAATAAACCGCCGCCTTGAACAAAAGGCATATAACTTGATTGCAACGTTGCTTTATCAGGAATATTGACCTGTATAATTCCACCCATCATTTGTGGTTGCATAACATTCCCCTGTTAACACAAAAACCGAACACTTTATATCACGCTGATTAATCTAACAAATTGAACCGTCTATAAAAATCAATCTAACTCATACTTAGCAGATAAAAGATAAGTAATGAGTTAAAGCATTTACATCGTTACTTTACTTTTTGATTATAGGAAACATTGCTGGAAACAACAAATAATGTTTAATAAAAACGTTCAAACCAAAGGAATTTGCTTGTTCTTTAAACAGAAGAATTTTCTTTATATTTTTTATCTATAGCTGAATACTTCATTTATCATCACACCTAAAACCATAGGAAATGAGGTTTTACAGATATTTCCTTGTGCTAGTATTTTTAGAATTTAGCTATATAATACCAAGAATTAAGCATTCATTAATTGTATGAACAGCTCATCAAGCACCAATTGCGTCTGAACATTTTGCTCCACCATCAATTTCTTCTGCTGTAGATCTGAATAAATTGAAAACAGGCATTCCAAGTCATAGCATTGAATAATTTCATTAAAATTCAGATCGTCATTCTTGATTAACTGATTTAATTTTAAAGCAATGACATCAGCTAAAAGATATTCAAACATCATCAGAAATTCTGAAAAATTTAATTCCTTAGACCACTTGTTGGCGTAGTACAAAGGCATATTCTTTTCAGATACCAGTTTTAACCAGTCGTTTAAAAATGTAGCCCGTTTCTCAGTCGAAGGCGACTCTGTTGAATCTCAATTACCTTTAACGGCATATCATTGCCAGATTCAACAACAGTGAAGTTTGCTTGACTGTTAAATCTGGAATTTGCTGTTGCACAAAAGTCTGTGACTCTTGAGGGATTGGAGCGATCCAAGGCGAAATGTTGTAGACGACTGCGGATAGTTGCGGGTAGTTCCAGTAATGATCGGCAACTAAAATCAACTTTTTAGCTCATATGGTTCTTCAAGGTCTTGAGCAATGCATTGGAAGAGGCAATATTGATGCTCCCTTTGACTCAATCATTACCACACGCCAGCCTTCACCTGTCTGCTGCACGGAAAAGGTAATAAGTCACGGATTTTTTTGTCTTATTTTTGCATTTGCTTTTATTGTCGTCGTCTGTGGTGATATGCACATAATTGGGATGGGTGTCAGATTTCAGCCATTGGCAGCTAGAACACTCACCACATGCCGCCTCAGCCTGTTTATTCAGACAAAGTACCCATGCAACAAACCGTTCGGCAAACTCCTGCTTGGCACAGCCTTGTTTACCATAAAACAGCAAACCATAAGGCAAGCTCAGGAAGCGCGTGGTGAGCAACGACTGTGTTTGCTCATGCCAAGATAAATCATGGTTGGTTGCATATCACTCAAGACTATTCAAATAAACTAACGAAGGCATCATTTAAACGGTCTAAACATCCGTTTGTGTATCTACCACAGGAGGTAAATTCGCTTCTGCAACGGCAATGGCAATACGGTGGCCATTTTCCAATACACGCAATTGCTCAAGACTTTCAGTTTTTCCAGATTCTGTTCCCATGTAACATATTCCTGTAACAGTTTCACACGATAGGCATATAGACCTAAATGACGAAATGCCTGATCATGCAAGATAGGCTGTGACTGTTTTGCCCCATCACGATCATACGGAATGGTGGCACGACTAAAATACAATGCTTCATTGCGATTGCTCATCACCACTTTCACAATGCTGTCACGTTGAAACTCATCTAACTGATGAATAGGCTCACATAAAGTAGACATTGAACATGTGCTCAACCAGAAGTTGCGTTACCTGCTGTACCAACTGTGCTGGAAGCAAAGGCTCATCACCCTGAACATTGACAATAATGTCATCGGCAGACCAGCCTTTTAGACGGGCAACCTCACTTAACCGATCTGTACCTGATGGATGATCAGCACGGGTCAACACCACATCCTCCCTCCAGCTCGACACACTTCGGCAATACGTTCGTCATCCAGAATCGCAACGCGCGTCATCAAAACCACACCTTTTTGGCTTGGTAAACCACACGCAAAATCATGGGGCGACCATGAATCAGCAATAAAGGCTTGTATAGTAAACGAGAACTGGCAAAACGTGCAGGAATAACGATATGTTTCATGGTTGCCCTCTAGGAAAATTGAATACCCACTTGTTGTAACTGTTGTTTCAGCAAGTCATAACAATCTGATGATAAAACGGCCTCTACAGGCACGACCCAAATGGGAATGTTAAATTCAGGATGTTGCTTTAATAATGTCTTGAACTTAACCGCATCTTTTTCAGTCGTGATAATTACATCATGATGATCAAATGTTAAATCAGCAATTTCATAATCATGATGATCGGGAAACTCATGTGCCTGATATTGGTTAACACCCAGCTTATTCAGTGTTTGATAAAAACGCTGCGGAAAGCCAATCCCCACCACAGCATTAAAATACTGCTTGGCATCAAAAGTGTCTGTGCTTGAATTGAGATTAAGCAAATAAGGTTGGCCAATCTCTAAATGCATATTTCGCTGAGCTCGTGCAATTTTAGTATGTTCAATGACCGTACTTCTATTTAAGCGTGATTTAGGCTCACGCAGATAACCTTCAGGTAATAACTTTTCATTGCCCAAACCACGGTTTTGATCCAGCACAATCCATTCAAGCTGACGTGCCAAAGCCCAATGCTGCAAACCATCATCACTCATAATCAGGTCAATCGCGGTAGATTTTAATAACAGCTCAATCGCTGCCTGACGGTTTGGGCCAACCGCCATCGGAACATGGGTCGCCTGTACAATCAGACAGGGTTCATCACCCACTTGATCAGGTTCAGAGGTTGTGGTCACCAGCGCAGGAAAATCTCCCTTACCGCCATAACCACGGCTAATCACTCCAACACGAATATTGTGTTGTTGAAGATACTTGACCAGTTGAATCAACAACGGTGTTTTGCCACTTCCGCCAACCGTGATATTACCAATCACCATCACAGGCACAGGTGCGGTATATACTTTCTTGATTCCAGTTTTATACAAGCCCTGATTCAGGCAAAAACCAAAACGGTATAACCATGACAATGGACGCAACAACACTAACCATGTTGCCTGTTTATTCCAGGCATCCTGAATGGTTTGCGCCAAAGACATGCTTAACTTTCCTCAAAATTGCGTTGATGTAATTGATAATACATGCCATGTTTTGCCAGCAATTCGGTATGTGTGCCTTGTTCAATGATCTGCCCTTTGTCCATCACCACAATCACATCAGCATTTTCAATGGTCGATAAACGATGCGCAATCACAATGGTAGTACGACCTTGCATCGCCTCATCAAAAGCCTGTTGAATAAAATATTCAGACTCATTATCCAGCGCACTGGTTGCCTCATCCAGAATCAGGATTGGAGAATCTTTGAGAATCGCTCTTGCAATGGCAATACGCTGACGTTGACCACCAGAAAGACTCAAGCCCTGCGCGCCCAAAACCGTGTCATAACCCTGTGGCAAGTTCATGATAAAGTCATGTGCATAAGCCGCTTTTGCCGCCGCAATCACCTGCTCGTCACTTGCATCCTGTAATTGACCATAGGCGATATTGTCACGGACTGAACGGTTAAACAGAATCACCTGTTGATTGACCATTGCAATCTGTGATCTCAGGCAAGACAATTCAATGTCCTGAACAGGCACACCATCAAAATTCAGTTGCCCACCGCTTAACTCCTGAAAGCGTGGCAGCATATTCACCAATGAGGTTTTACCCGCACCTGAACGTCCCACCAATGCAACTGTCTGTCCAGAATGAATCTTTAAAGAAAAATCCTTAATCGCATGCGTACCGTCTTCATAACATAAATCTGCATGTTCAAACTGGATATTGCCTTTCAGCACAGGTGTGAGTTGCCCCTTATTCTGTTCTTCAGGCAAATCTAGCAGTTCAAATACAGAGTGTGCTGCTGCCAAACCACGCTGTAATTTTTCATTAATATCCGTCAGGTTCTTCACAGGTTTTGAGATTAAACCTGCTGCTGCAATATAGGCAACAAATTCACCAGCCGAAGTATCACCCAAAACTTGTGGACGTAGTGCAATCCATAAAATCACTGCCATTGCACAAGAGAGAATCAACTGGATAATCGGGCTGTTAATATTTTGCACCACCACCATTTTTAAGCCACGGCGAAGATTCTCTTCTGACGATTTGTAAAAACGTTGCTGTTCAAATGCTTCACCTGTAAAGCTTTTAACAACACTATTGCCATTGATGGTTTCCTGTACCACATGGTTGACATCACCCATGGTATTTTGTACCTGAATCGACAGCTTACGCATTTTTTTCGAGGCAATACGCACCAGGATGCCAATCACTGGCATAAAGACAATAAAACATAGGGTTAAACGCCAATTGGTATACAGTAAATAGCTCAACAACCCAATCACAATCAAACCGTCTTTGATCAGGGTTTGTAAAGACTCTGATGATGCAGCTGAAAGCTGTTCAACGTTATACATTAACTTGGCAGTAATATGGCCAGAGCTATGATCAAGATAATATTGTGCAGGGAGTCTTAATAGTTTGGCGTAAACTTCCTGACGAATACCAAAGACCAGCTGGCGTGAAATAACGGCGGTAAAATATCCACCTAAAAATAATCCAACGCCACGAAAAAACATCAATAGCACAATTAAAACAGGAAACCAGTTCAGATTCTCTCGATCACCATTTTGAATGGCATCGATGATATATTTCATCAGCTTGGCGACAGAGACTTCTGTGGTGGCATTAATCGCAAAACCGATCAATACAAATAAGGCAATGCCCCAATAAGATTTTAAATAAGCTAAAAGGCGCAAATAAACCTTAAAATCCTGATTCACTCAGTAAAACCTCTAGTCGGAACTTTAGTGCTAATATTGACATTGACAAAGCCAAGCTGACCTGCCACATCCATCACACGGATCACGTCCTGATGGGTTGCTTTGGCATCTGCCGCAATAATAAACATCAAATCACGCCGATCCTGTGCAGCCTGCTTGATTGCGGTACTTAAATCAGCAATATCCTTGCTTGATAATGCTTGACCATTGACAGAATAATGCCCAGTTGAGTCTACCATGATTTCAATTTTCTGATCGAACTGTTTTGGTGGCACACCTTGCATCGGGCAAAGTCAGATTGATACGGCTTTGCTGGCTGAATGTTGTGGACAATAGCAAGAACACCAGAATGAACAACATACAGTCAATCATGGGTGTCAGGTTGATATGAATATCTTCAACTTGAGAGCGTTTAAATTTCATAATGTCACCTATGCTCAGCTTGCATGGCGATGTTCTTGCACATGAGGTGCTTTTTTGTAGAAAAGTGCAGCATGAAATAATGTTGATTGTTGTTCTAACTCAGCAATATATTCATGTACTACACGTTGAAAATAACGGTAGGCAATCATGGCAGGGATCGCTATCAGCATACCTACAGCCGTAGTAATCAATGCTTTAGAGATGCCAGGCATCATCATGCTTGCATTTCCAGCAGAACCGATATCAATCACTAAAAACGATTCAATAATACCGAGTACGGTTCCCAACAAACCAAGCAAGGGTGCAATGGCACTTAATGTACCTAGAAAATTGATATTTTTTTCTAGATGGCTGATTTCCTGAGAAGCAGTTGCTTCCATTTGCGCACGCGCAAACTGCTCACCTTGATCTTGATGATCATAACCAGCTTTAAGAATACGACCCAAAGGACTTTTTGAGCAGCATCCTGCTCTAGTTGGAAATAACATTATCCACATTGAGCCATTGACCAGTAATTCTTGAGGTAAAACTTGGTGCCTGTTTTAACCGAATATAGCGCTCAATTGTAATAGCAACCGTAAAAATTGATGAGAGAATAAGCGGTAGCATTAACCAACCACCCGCTTTCACAAGTTCCCACATATTATTCCCCAATAATATTTAAAATATAAAAGGACGCACCTTAAATATTAGTTAGGTAAACAAATATTTAAAATTCCATCCAACTCATCCAATGAGTGATAATGAATGACCATTTTTCCTTTACCTTTTTGGTTATGGTCAATTTTCACATTTGCCCCAAAACGTTCCGACAGTTTCTGAGTCAATTGTTCAATATCAGGAGAAACCTGTACCTTTTCCTTTTCAGGCTTTGGTTCACACCACTCACGTACCAGTTGTTCAGTCTGACGCACTGACAGGGCTTTTTCAATCACGATTTGCGCCACGTCAATCTGGTCTTTGGCTTTTAGGGTGAGAATGGCACGGGCATGTCCCATATCAATCTGCCCCTGCTGCATCAGGTCCTTAATTGGATCAGCCAAACTGAGTAAGCGCAATAAGTTACTCACAGTGGTACGAGCTTTACCCACAGTATCGGCAATTTCCTGATGGCTCAGGCCAAACTCATCATGAAAACGCTGTAGGGCCAATGCCTGATCAATCGGGTTGAGGTCTTGACGCTGGATATTTTCAATCAGTGCCAATGCAATTGCGACCTGATCATTCAGTTCGCGCACAATGGCAGGGATTTCAGTTAAACCCGCTAACTGCGCTGCACGCCAACGGCGTTCACCCGCAATGATTTCGTAAGGATGCTGCTCATCATCAACGGGACGAATCACAATTGGCTGCATCACTCCATGCTTTTCAATGGATGACGCAAGTTCCTGTAAATCCTGTTCCTGAATAAAACGGCGTGGCTGATATTCGCCACGTTTTAATAAGTTGACATCAATCTGCTTGAGTTGACCATGATCCAGGGCTTGTGCTTCGAGTTGCAGCTTTTCTTTTTGAATTGAACCCAGTAGCGCATCTAAACCACGACCTTTAGCCAATCCGCGTTTTTTGATGCTCATACCGCACTTCCTTTTTTCACTTTACTTTTCTTCAACATTTCTGCGGCAAGGTTTAAATAGGCAACCGCACCTTTAGAACTTTTTTCAAAATAAATCACGGGCAAACCATGCGCTGGTGCTTCAGCCAAACGAATATTTCGAGGAATCACCGTATCATACAATTTTTTACCAAAATACTGCTCCAACTCTGCCGATACATCACGGGTCAGGGCATTACGGGCATCGTACATAGTACGCAACACCCCAATGATTTCCAAATCTGGATTGAGGGCTTTTTGTATACGGTCAATGGTCTGGGTCAGATCAGCCAGACCTTCCAAAGCATAATATTCACACTGCATTGGAATAATCACACCATCAACCGCTGCCAAGGCATTCACAGTGATGAGGCTCAAACTTGGGGCACAATCCACAATGATATAGTCAAATGAGGACGCGACTTCCTGCAAGGCATTTTTCAGGATAAATTCACGCCCATCCTGCTCCGCAATAACAAGCTCCACCCCTGCAAGCTCACGGTTTGCACCCAAGACCTTATAACCCACCTCGGCCTTTTGAATGGCGGTTTCAATGGGCACTTCGCCCAACAGCACATCGGTCACTGAATAAAGCAAGTCATTCTTTTGAACGCCTGAACCCATAGTGGCATTACCCTGTGAATCCATATCGACCAGCAGGACGCGTTTTTTCAAAATCGCCAAAGATGCAGCAAGATTCACTGCGGTCGTGGTTTTCCCGACACCACCTTTCTGGTTTGCAATTGCAATAATTTGAGCCATGACTACCCTTAATATTTTTTATTGAATACGTTGAAGTAACAGTAAATGACGTTGTTCATCTAATCTTGGTACACGAAGTTCGATCACCCTACATGAATATTGATCTTTGATTTGCTCAACTTCGTCGGTTGGAATTAAGCCTTTCATTGCGGCAATAATACTTTGCTCATGCATATAAGGTTGTGCAGCATCGACAAAGTCAGTCAGGGAAGCAAAGGCCCGACTTGTAATGACATCGAAATGACCAAGCTCGTTAATGCTGTCTTCATTTTCTACACGTGTTTGCAGTGCAATTACATTTGTCAGCTTTAGATCAGCAATAAACTGTTTTAAAAAACGAATTTTTTTACCATTGGAATCCAGAAGCACACAGGAACGTTCTGGTTGACATAAGGCAATGATCATGCCTGGCATTCCGCCACCTGTTCCCACATCCAGCAAACGCCCCTGTGGTAAATCATTCAGGATACTCAAGCTATCCAACAAATGTTTGACCAGCATTTCTTTAGGATCACGAATCGCGGTCAGATTGTAGGCTTTATTCCATAGCACCAAAGCATCTTGATATTTCAATAAGAGGGTTAAGGTTTCGTCACTCAGGTTTAAACCCAAAGCTTGACTACCTTGCTTTAATTCTTGAAAAAAAGGATGCATAGCGGTGTAACATCTCGATAAATATGCTGTGCAGTATACCGATTTCTGAACCAAGACACAGTAGGACTTGTTGAACGATTATGCAGTTAAACAGCGGCAAACATGATAAACTGCACAATCCTTTAGATTTTTGTCTTTTCCATACAACTCGAATAAAGACAGTGTTTTAGCATTTATTGAGCAAAAACGCCTTGTTTGATCTGTTGATCAAGTTGTTGCAAGCGCTCAGGCGTACCCACATCCACCCAAACCGCCTGCATCTTTTCCGCCGAAACCTGCTGTTGCTGCATTACCTGTTTTAATAAAGGTGCCAAAGGTCGCTTACCAGTTTCCAAGCCAGCAAACATGCGTGAATGAAGCACGGCAATACCGCTATAGTTAATGCCTCGCCCAACTGTTCCTGTTCAAAGGTATAAGCCAGCCCGTTAGAAAGGATAAAATCACCCTTTAAATGTTGTGGGGGATTTTCCACCAAGACCAAATGTGCCTGCTGCTCACCTAACTGAACATCTAATAATGAAGCAAAATCCATGGTGGTCCAGACATCTCCATTTACCAGAATGAATGGCTCATCACCCAACAATGGCAAGGCATTGATGATTCCACCTGCGGTTTCAAGACCCTCACCCTCATGTGACCATAGGATTTTGACACCGAATTGAGAACCATCACCCAGCGCATTCGCCAGTTTTTCGCCTAGCCATGCGGTATTGATGACGATCTCAGTCACACCAATCTTTTGCAACTTTTCAATATGCCAAACTATCAGCGGTTTTTCACCCACTTCAAGCAAAGGTTTAGGAGTATGTAGGGTTAGCGGACGCATGCGATTCCCTAGCCCTGCAGCAAGAATCATCGCTTTCATTATGCAACCACCTCATAGCTACCATATTTTGCAGTAAATTTAGGCATGACCACATCACGAATAAACTGCATAAAGTCATTCAATTCGTCGTAACCTTGGCTTTCTTCAAGCAAATACCACATCACACGCGGTAAATCTTTTAAATAACCCGATTTACCATCACGCTCAAACAGGCGAACGAAAATACCTAGAATTTTCAGATGACGCTGAATCGCCATTAAATCAGCATCACGCTTGAACTGTTCAAAATTACGGTTTTCTTTTGCAGTTTCAGGCAACAGGTCATAGAACACTTTAAACCAACCATAGACACGGTCAGCGTTCCATTGCACATAGGCATCACGGGTAATCGAGATCAGGTCGTAGGTATCTGCACCAATCACTGCATCCTGAAAATCAATCACGCCAAGCTCTTGCTCATTGTCAATTTTCATGAGGTTACGGCTATGAAAATCACGATGTACAATCACTTGTGGCTGCTGAGTTGCTTCAATCGCAAGAAAGTCGAATGCCTGTTCGATTGTTTCCAACTGCTGCTCTGTCGGCTGAATGTTCAAGGATGGCAACATCCATTCAGTCAATAAACGCATTTCGGCCATCAGCTTTTCATAGGAATAGACAGGTAAATGATCTTTTCCATCAACCTGCTGTAACTCGATTAACTGTTTAAAGCTTTGTGCATAGTACTGGTCGACTGTCTGGTCATTCAACAAAGTGGACAACACCACATCACCAAAATCCTCAAGTAGCAACAAGCCCTGTGTCAAATTTTTGGCAATGATATGAGGAACACGAATCCCATGCCCATCAAAGAACTCATCAATATTCACAAATGGAACACAGTCTTCTTTTTCAGGTGGCGCATCCATGAGCATATAGGTTTTGTTTTGTAACTTGATTCGCGCATAACGGCGAAAGCTTGCATCTCCTGCCAAAAAACTGATCTCAAATTGATCGGACTGAAGAACGGCTTGAAGCCAAGTTTGTATCAATTGTTCACGTTGTGTATTCATTTGCAATAAAATCTAAAACTAGCTGAGATTTTGAAAGCTTAAGTGTAGCCACTTATCAACTTTTTCTCTATGATGCGACAATAATTAATTGTGAATTAGCGTACTGGTTAATGAGACAATGAAACATCAGTTTAAATTTAATCCTTTAGCAACAGCTATTTTGACACTTTTGTGTGGCGGCTCGATTCAATCAGGTTTCGCAGCTTCAGCTGATGCCGTCTCTACGCTTGACAATCAACAGCTTAAAGCCCTCGCCCAGCAAAATCAGGTACAACCCCAGCAGGAAAGCTATAAGGGTGAAGCATTTTTCCAGCAATATTATATCGATAAAACCGCAGCAGAAGCCCAGTTACGCGACAATCGCTATTTAAGCTCTTCCTTTTGTCAGGGCACATGGATTACCCCGATTAATCCACAAACCAAGCCATCCGATGCCAATAACACCACTTCAGTAATCACCGCAGACTATGGTCATTACAACCCTGAGGGAGATTCTTTCCTGCAAGGCAATGTTGTGATTGATCAGGAAGGACGCAGTATTCGTGCAGATCAGGTCACCATTGATGCAACCCAAACCCATGCCAAAGCGCAAGGACGGGTACAGCTTGCACAATCAGGCCTACTTACCCAGAGTGATGAGATTGACTACAACCTAAAAACACAGACAGGTGATTTAAACAATAGTCTCTATATCTCTGAACAGCAGCATGCGCATGGTTATGCAAGTCAAATCCAGCGTCAGAATGAAAACCTGGTTGTCTTAAAAGATGCAAGCTATACCGCCTGCCCACCTGGACAAAAACCAGCCTGGAAAATTCAGGCAAAACAAATTGAATTGAATCAGGATACAGGGCGTGGTGTAACACGTGGCACCAAGCTTTATGTCAAAGATATTCCAATACTTGCCGTACCCTATTTTAATTTCCCGATTGATGATCGCCGTACCACAGGTATTTTAACGCCTACTTTCGGTTATACCAATGATGGTGGCGCACAGCTTGGCGTGCCTGTTTATCTTAATCTGGCACCAAACTACGACTTAACGCTTACTCCAAGCTTTATGAGTAGACGCGGTGGCAAGCTGGATGGTGAATTCCGCTATATGACTGAGAATTTTGGTTCAGGTCGAATCTGGGGCGGATATTTACCAAACGACAATCAATATGACAATAAAGACCGTGATGACCTGCATTTCATCCATTACTGGAAAATGAATAATCAATGGTCGACCAATTTAGAATATAACTATGCATCAGATAAGGATTATTTCGCAGACTTTGAAAATAATCCAAATAGCAAAACCGATGTCAATCTACGTCGCGCGTGGGAACTGAATTATCAAAATGGTATTCCTGGACTTAAGACTCAGTTGAAAGTTGAAGATTTCCAGACACTGGATAAAAGCATTAAAGATGCAGACAAGCCTTATGCTCGACTACCGCAATTCTTATTAAATTACGTTACAGGTGATCCACAAGGATTACAGTATGAATTTAATAATGACACTGCATATTTCAAAAAGTCGATTGGTGATGATTCAGCCTTAGAGTCAAGTGGTACACGTATCTATAACCAGTTTGCCGTTCGTTATAACTACATTACCCCATCATGGTTCTATGCGATTCCAGAAGTTTCTGTACGCAGCATCAACACATTCTATGATCAGGACTCAAAAGAAAGTTTGGGATTCTCCAAATCTGATGATCTAGAAAAATCTGTTGTAGTGCCTCAGTTTACATTGGCAACGGGGGTCACTTTTGAAAAAGAGGGCAAATACCTGCAAAGTATTTCGCCACGGGCTTTTTATGCCTACTCACCTTATAAAAAGCAGGATAACTATCCAAACTTTGACTCAACCACAGCGTCAATTAACTACGACCAGCTTTTTAACCCCTACCGTTTCTATGGCCATGACCGTCTGGATGACAACAACTTTTTGTCATTGGGTGTAACCTATAGTTTATTGGATACAGAAGGTCTGGAGCGTATTCGCGCCAGTGTCGGTCAGAGCTATTATTTTAGTGATCGACGTGTCAGCCTGAACCAACAGCCTGACGAGTTTGACACCCAGCGTCAGACAGGTCCAATTGTCAGTGTATCTAGTCAGCTCAACCAGAATTTCACCATTAACGCCAATTCTGCTTGGATGTCGAATGGTGACAATGCTCAGCGGGATGTACAAGCCTACTATACAGGCGATCAGGGCAACTTATATAACTTAGGCTATTTCTACCGTAAAAATATTCCTGACCGTCAGAATTATTACGATCAGGTTGTTGCATCCTTTATACAACCTGTAAAGGATAATTGGCGTATCATGGGCCATGCTCAATATGACCTGGACAATAACTTAATGCGTGAGTACCTGCTTGGCATCAATTATGAGTCTTGCTGTTGGGCTGTTTCAGTCTATGGTCGTTCCTACTATAACGATCTGGATGATCCAAACTCTCCAGATGTTCGCAAAAAACGTGCGGTTATGGCTGAGTTTACCCTGAAAGGTCTGGGTGCCTTAAATAACAAACTTGCCTCTCTTCTGGAAAATAGAGTTTTAGGTTTCAACAAAATTAATCAATCTTGGACACAACGTTAATGAAGATACAACACTTTCAACATATCTTTAGAGCCACTGTTCTCGCTGCCCTGATTTCTTCATCAATGCAAGGCTTTGCCCAACCTACGGATGAGGTTGTCGCAATTGTGGACGATAGTGTTATTCTTAAAAGTGACTTGGTGCAAGCAATTGCGGAAACGGAACACCAGTTAAAAGCACAAAATAAACCAGTTCCACCTCAACAGTATTTACAAATGCAGGTGCTGGACCAGTTGATCGTTCGTCAAGCCCAGTTAGAACAAGTAAAACGCTATGGCATTAAACCAGATGAGAAAAGCCTGAATGCAGCCGTGTTAAAAGTTGCGAATCAATCAGGTGCTAGCACATTAGAGGCTTTCCAGCAGAAACTGGATGCCATTGCACCTGGTACTTATGAAAATCTACGCAACCGAATTGCTGAAGATTTAGCCATTGGCCGCCTGCGTCAACAACAAGTGATGTCGCGTATTAAAATCAGTGACCATGATGTGGAGAATTTCCTAAATTCTCCTGAAGGTCAGGCTGCCTTAGGGATTCAGGCACACGTCATTCATATGCGTATTTCAGGTGAAAATACCGATGAAGTCCAAAAAGTCGCTCAAGAAGTTAAAAAAGCTTTGGCTACAAGTGATGATCCTAAAACGATTAGCTCAAAGCTATCCACCTCAACCGTCAAGGTTGATGGCGCAGATATGGGTTTCCGCCCGCTATCTGATATTCCTACCGAACTTTCAGCGCGCCTTACACCATTAAAAGTAGGTCAAACCACTGAGTTGATCAATGTGCGTGATGGTGTTCATGTACTTAAATTACTTGAACGCAAACAGAATGACCAAAAAGCTCTGGTCTCTCAATACAAAACACGCCACATTCTGATCCAACCATCAGAAGTCGTAACCATTGACCGCGCCAAACAAATGATTGACAGTCTTTACACACGCGTAAAAGCAGGTGAAGATTTTGCAACATTGGCTGCAACTTATTCAAATGATACAGGTTCCGCCCGTGATGGTGGTAGTCTCGGCTGGGTGAGCCCTGGTATGATGGTTCCAGAGTTTGAACAGGTCATGAAAGACACACCAGTTGGTCAAGTCAGTAAACCATTCCAGACCCAGTTTGGCTGGCATATCCTACAGGTTACAGATACTCGCCAGCAGGACATGACCAAGGAAGTTCAGGAACGTATGGCTCGCCAGATTTTAGGTGAACGTCAGTTTGATACCGAAGTGGATAGCTGGACACGTGAACTTCGTGCCAATGCCTATGTTGAAATTAAAGATGCCAACCTAGACACCAAAGCTCCACAAAAATAATCCAGCTACTTTAATGCAAATGCCAGCCGTTTAAAGCTGGCATTTTTATATCCTCGATAAAGAAAAAACAGCGGCAAATGCCGCTGTTTTTTAGCTACAAATGAGTTATTTGTAACGATCAACCATCTTCTCTAAAGAAATTGGACGAATCTTGTCAGCATTGCCTGCTGTACCAAACGATTCATAACGATCGATACAGATTTGCTTCATTGCTTCAACTGTCTCGCCAAAGAATTTACGCGGATCAAATTCACTTGGTTTTTCAGCCATCATACGGCGCATTGCACCCGTTGAAGCCAAACGCAAGTCAGTATCAATATTGATTTTACGCACACCATGTTTGATTGCTTCAACAAGCTGCTCTACAGGCACACCATAAGTTTCTTTAATATCACCACCGTATTGGTTAATCACAGCCAACCATTCCTGTGGTACGGAGCTTGAACCATGCATCACAAGATGCGTGTTTGGCAGTGCAGCATGAATTTCTTTAATACGGTCAATTGCCAGAATATCGCCTGTAGGTGGGCGAGTAAACTTGTACGCGCCATGTGAAGTACCAACAGCAATCGCCAGAGCATCAACATTGGTATCTGCCACAAACGAGGTTGCTTCTTCAACAGAAGTCAGCAGTTGAGAGTGATCAAGTACGCCTTCTGCGCCAACACCATCCTCTTCACCAGCCATACCAGTTTCAAGGCTACCTAGACAGCCAATCTCACCTTCAACTGAAACACCACATGCATGCGCCATCGCAACCACGCGGCGAGTTACATCAACGTTGTAATCGTATGAGGTTGGTGTCTTGCCATCTGCACCCAATGAACCATCCATCATGACTGAGCTGAAACCCAACTGGATCGAACGCTGGCAAACATCAGGGCTGGTACCATGATCCTGATGCATTACCACTGGAATATGCGGCCATTCTTCAATTGCAGCCAAAATAAGGTGACGCAGAAACGGCGCACCTGCATATTTACGCGCACCAGCCGAAGCCTGCACGATTACAGGTGAATTTGTTGCATCCGCAGCGAGCATGATTGCACGCATTTGTTCTAGGTTGTTTACGTTAAATGCTGGTACGCCGTAGTTATGTTCAGCAGCGTGATCCAAGAGCTGGCGCATTGAGATGAGTGCCATAATATCCTCCCAGGTAATGCGCCATATTCTACATGCTGATTTATTTCAATTCAGCAACTAATCACAGGAAATCAAAAAAAATCCCTGATCTTTTGTGCAATCTGGTGAACGAATTGTATTTTGCAATAAAAAAAGACCAAATCTATGAATAATTTGGTCTTTTCCATACTTACACTGGGTTGATTAAAACTAACAATACCCATCCAGACGAGTCAAAGGTAATTTTTTACCAATCGCCTTTTCAATTTCTGGCAGATAAAAAGCATCATCTTCAGACAGGAAACTGATACTTACGCCCTGCGCCCCTGCACGACCTGTACGCCCAATACGATGTACATAGTCATCCGATTGCTCTGGCAAGGTAAAATTAATCACATGCGACACACCATCAACATGAATACCACGACCTGCCACATCGGTTGCAATCATAATGTTGTGCTTGCCCTGCTTGAATTGGTCCAGCATCTTTAAGCGCTTGTCCTGGGCAATTTCACCCGACAACATCCCAACCTTATAACCATCACGCTTGAGATGGTCATACAAACGGCGAACCTGATCCCGACGGTTCGCAAAGATCATGACTTTATCAATAGGCTCATCACGCAAAATTTCTTGCAGAAGCTTATATTTGTCTTTTTTCTCCACCACATACACGCGTTGCTCAACATCCACATTGGTTTTCTGCTCAGGCTCAATCTCAACCGTAACAGGTTCAAACAACCATTGGCGTGCAAGATTGAGGACATCGTAGCTAAACGTTGCCGAGAACATCAATGTTTGACGCTGCTCCTTAAATGACGAATAACGCACAATACGTTTTACTGAAGGTATAAAACCCATATCCAGCAAACGATCCGCCTCATCAATCACTAAAAATTCAATTTTATCAAGCCAGACTTCTTTTTGCTCCACAAAATCAATCAGTCGCCCAGGAGTCGCAACAATAATATCGACAAAATTCTTGTCCAGCATTTTCTTTTGCTTGTCAAAATCAACACCACCCAACAAAGTGACAACATGCAAATTTGAGAATTTTGTTAAAGCCTGAGCATCACTTTCTATCTGTAAAGCCAACTCACGTGTCGGTGCCAGAATCAAGGCACGCGGTTCACCACGAAAACGCTGGTCCTGAATAGGATTATTGAGTAGATCATTGATCACGCTAATCAAAAAGGCCGCTGTTTTGCCTGTACCCGTTTGCGCTCGACCAATGGCATCATGTCCTGCCAACGTATATTTTAAAACCTTTTGCTGAATTGGGGTCATTTGTGTAAAACCCAAAGCATCAATCGCTTTTTTTAACTGCGGATGTAAATTTAAGGTTTCAAAACCAGATGTCATATATGCACTCGAACCATCAATGAGCAAAAGAAAGTCGCTATTATAAACCATAAAAAATAAAAACGCCCCAATAAGATTGGAGCGTTTTATAACCCCTTTGTTTTCCCCCTTATTAAGGGGGAACTATAGGGGGTTAAAGCAACAAATTAGTCTAAAGGCTGAACGTTTTCAGCTTGGAAACCTTTTTGTCCTTGAACTACGTTGAATTCTACGCGTTGGCCGTCACGTAAAGAACGGTGGCCATCGCCCATAATTGCGCGGAAATGAACGAATACGTCATCACCACCATTACGCTGAATAAAACCAAAGCCTTTAGTGTCGTTAAACCACTTTACTACGCCTTGTTCACGAGCTGTCATAAGTCAATCCTCAGATATTGAAAGATAAGGACCTTCCGGTGTTGCAAACAGCAGAGCCAACAAGGTTTTAAAATTTTTTATAATTTTAAAGCTTGTAATCATTCTGTAAAACTATCAACAATTTCCGGTTACATCCATTTGTTATAGGGTTTAATACAATAAAATTTAATTAAACACTTTCTAAAACGCATCGAGCTTAACATGGGTTTATGATAATTAATAGATTTATTTTAAGTTATTTCTAATGTTTCTATCTGTTTTTTTCAATCATTTAGCTGTTTTTTTAATGAGATTCCCCCCTCTAAAGTCACACGAAAATTTGCTAAGATAATGACGTATTCAGCGGTTTAAACGATTATGACTCTTATTTCCAGTTCACCTGAGATTATTGATGCCCTAGGGCAGCCCTGCCCAATGCCTCTGTTGATGCTGAAACGTGCCTTAAAAAAGGCACCCGAAAAACAGCAATTTTTACTCAAGTCATCCGATCCACATAGTGAAATTGATGTAACACGATATTGCCAAATCCAGCAACTTCAATGCCAACCTCAAAAAATCTCAGAGAATGAGTTTCACTATTTGATTGAATCTACGTAATTCTTTGTTAAACTCTTAGCAAAGATAAATGCATTAAATTTACATTTCTATACTCAAATTTCCTTAGTGATGAAGTCTATTCGCATTAAGATGAAATTGTTGACTTAAATATAATCCTATAAGGAGACTCCATGACTACTGACAGCAGCAATCAATTGATGCCCCTGTCATTGTCTGCGCCAGGTGTAAACCTTGGTGCATATATCAGTACTGTCAATCAAATTCCAATTTTAACGGCTGAGCAGGAAAAAGAACTTGCTGAGCGTTATTATTATGACCAAGATCTTGATGCTGCCAAACTATTGGTAATGTCACACCTACGTTTTGTTGTCCATATTGCACGGAGCTATGCAGGTTACGGATTGCCACAGGGTGACCTAATTCAGGAAGGTAATCTCGGCTTAATGAAAGCAGTAAAACGCTTTGACCCAAACATGGGCGTGCGTCTGGTTTCTTTTGCTGTGCACTGGATTAAAGCCGAAATCCACGAATATGCGATTCGTAACTGGCGTATTGTCAAAATTGCCACCACCAAAGCACAGCGAAAATTATTCTTTAATTTGCGTAGTCTTAAAAAATCAAGTAAAAAACTGACCTTAGAAGAAGCACGCTCAATTGCAAATGATTTGAATGTAACACCTGAGCAAGTGCTTGAAATGGAAGGCCGTTTAACCGCCTATGATGCCGCTTTTGAAGCACAGGGCGATGATGATGATGACACACCCCATACTGCGCCTGCACTGTATTTGGAAGACAATCGTTACGATCCTGCGCGCTTGATTGAAGAAGAAGATTACGAGGAACAAAGCACCACTGCCTTACATGAGGCTATGGATCAGCTTGATGATCGCTCACGTAACATTCTACAACGTCGCTGGCTGGATGATGATAAATCGACCTTGCATGAACTTGCGGCTGAATATAACGTTTCTGCAGAACGTATTCGCCAACTTGAAAAGAATGCAATGGAAAAAATCAAAACCGCCATGTCTGCGAGTTAAGATGACATCAAACACAAGGGCTTTCATGCCCTTTTGTTTTATCTGGCTTTGTTTAAACACCCGAATATGTTAAGTTTGTTCATCAAATTTCTAGTTCCATTATCATTATGTGGATAGCAATCTCTGCGCTAAATCTCGCGCTTGCGGTCATGTTAGGGGCCTTCGGTGCGCATGGACTCAAATCTTTTGCCACACCTGAGCAACTGGCTTGGTGGGGTACAGCAACTCAATACTTTTTCTATCATGCGCTTGGTTTACTGATTTTGGGTGTCCTGCAAAACCACAGCAACATTTCCAATAAAAATTCCTTTTATTTTGATGCAAATTGGTATGATTTTTTTCTGCAGTTCGTTGTACATTATGGCGCTCGGTCTACCGCGCATTTTAGGTGCGATTACACCGATTGGTGGTGCATTTATGATTGTCGGTTGGCTTTTGCTCGCATGGCAGGCATTAAAGCATGCGAAATAAGGATTTATCATGCACATCTATTTAAATGGCGAGTTGACTGACACGCCTTGTGAAAACCTACAGCAATTGATTCAGGTGTTGGCTTTAGAGGGTAAACGCTTCGCTGTGGAGAAAAATCAACAGATCATTCGAAAAGTAAACTTGAGCAAACCACAATTGCTCCCGAAGATCGTATTGAAATTATTCAAGCTGTTGGTGGCGGCTAATCGGCTAAAAATGGAGTAGCCTGCAAAGATTCCCCTTTAATTATTGGCTCACGTACTTTCCAGTCTCGTTTATTGGTCGGAACAGGCAAATATAAAGATTTAAATGAAACTGGTTTAGCCATTCAGGCAAGTGGCGCTGAGATTGTGACGGTGGCAATTCGTCGAGTCAATATCGGACAACATGCAGATCAACCTAACCTGCTTTCAGTGATTCCACCTGAAATATACCATCCTGCCAAATACCGCAGGTTGCTTTGATGCGGATAGCGCAATCCGTACCTGTATGCTGGCGCGTGAACTTTTAGATGGACACAATCTGGTCAAGCTGGAAGTTCTAGGTGATGAAAAACCTTATACCCAAACATCACTGCAACACTTAAAGCAGCGCAAACCTTGATTGACGATGGTTTTGAGATCATGGTCTATACCTCGGATGACCCAATTGTCGCTCAGAACTAGAAAGCATGGGCTGTGTGGCCATCATGCCTTTAGGTAGCTTGATTGGTTCTGGTCTTGGTATTTTGAATCCACATACTATTTCAATTATCAAGGAAAATGCCAAAGTGCCTGTGCTGGTCGATGCAGGTGTCGGTACAGCCAGTGATGCTGCGATTGCAATGGAATTGGGTTGCGACGGAGTATTAATGAATACAGCGATTGCGGCTGCTCAAAATCCGATCTTAATGGCTTCTGCCATGAAGAAAGCGGTTGAAGCAGGTCGTGAAGCTTATCTTGCAGGTCGTATGCCTCGTAAACGTATGGCCAATGCCAGCTCACCTGAAACAGGTTATTTCTTTAAATAATTTATGAATTAAGGGGCAAATAAACTGCCCCTCAATTTAAATAACCTTACAATATTACATCGCTTCTTCAATATGAATATTCATACAGCTATTAGGATGATCTTTTAAATAGTTTAAGCCATAACTTATAAAAGCTAAAATATCAATAAGAACCAATTCACTTTCACAATAACCATAATCAATTGTTTTTGGCTGTTGATTTTCAAAATCTATTACTAATTTCTCTGCAATTTCGTCACTAAAACTTTTCCAGTTTTCAGAGCATTGTTGAATTAAATGCCCTATTTCATCAATCATTTTAGACAAATTTTCATCATCTCCCTGAATTAGTTTTTCAATTTCAATATCATCATATCCAACTAAAAAGTCTAAATATTGCATCTCAATGCCTTGATCTTTTAGCTGATTAAAAGCATCTCGATGCTCGGCTCTAGGAATATCATTTGAAGTCCAAACTGTAAAAACCTTATGCAAAAGTTCTTGCTCTAAATCCCGATAAATCGAAATAGTGTAAGGTGTATCTGCTGACATATTTTATCCTTATATTTTCATTTTTAATATCAATCATAAATATTGACTGAATCATCAAAACTTATACTCTTTTTGTATTTTATTTCAATAAATTTCAATTATCTTTTAAATTCTTCCTTGCTTTCTGTTCAAACTTTTCCTGAAAATACTTTGTTTGATAAATTGGTTGATTCTCATAAAAACTCCGTAAAACTTCTTCTCGTTTGACTGAGTAAATTTCAGGATCAACCCAAGCATATTCTTGTTGAATCTGTTGTTCATATTCTACAAAACGTGCTGGCGATGCAGCTAAAATCGCTAAATCAATATCCAATAAAAACTGTAAATCCAATTCATCTGTTGATGCATGTTTTTGTGTGGCTACAATCCATTGCTTAATTTTTATAACCGTTTGATCAGATAAATCAGCAGTCACATACTGTTCAAACAACTCTGCACTTTTCAGTTCATTGTCTTTGGCTTGTGGATTATAAACAGCATCATGAAACCAGAGTGCCAGAGCAACTGCATAAAAATCATTTAAATAGGGTTTAACCAATTCAAGTAAAATAAGACATTCATATAAATGCTGAATGGTATGATAAGCCCGTTGTTTTTCGCTATAGGCAGCGATGAGTTTATTCAATATTTTCTGTGGTTCAGAAAAATGATAGTGTTGATGCAACTCAAACCATGATTTTTCTAGGGCTGGTATATATTGCTGCATCGATAACACCTTTAAAAATTATTGATTTACTTATTATTCATTCCGCTTAAAGACCAGTTCTTTTTCTGATGAACTTTCAGTATCAAAATAATAGCCATCACTATTAAATGCTTTGAGCTGCTCTACCTGACTCAGTTTGTTTTTAATGATATATCGTGCCATTAGACCTCTTGCTTTTTTCGCATAGAAGCTAATGACTTTATATTTTCCATTCTTTTGATCCAGGAATACAGGCTTGATAATTTCTGCCTGAATTTTCTTTTCATTTACAGATTTATAATATTCGTCAGAGGCTAAATTTACCAATACTTTCGCATCAATATTTGCCAAGTCCTGATTGATCTGATCGGTAATAATATCACCCCAAAACTCATACAGGTTATGGCCGCGTGTATTGTTTAGTTTTGTGCCCATTTCCAGACGGTATGGCATCATCAAATCCAAAGGACGCAATAAACCATAAAGACCTGACAACATCCGCAAATGCTGTTGGGCGAAGTCGATTTCCTGATCATCGAGATCATAAGCATCCAAACCTGTATAGACATCCCCCTTAAATGCAAACATGGCTTGACGGGCATTGGAAAAATTAAAATCTGCATTCCAGTCACGGAAACGCCCAACGTTTAAATTTGCAATTTTCTCACTAACTGTCATCAGAGAAGCAATTTCAGTTGCCGAAAGTTTGCGGCACACGTCAATCAATTGTTGAGACTGTTGTAACAAACGAGGTTGTGTATAAGTATCTGTTGGTAAAGCTGTTTCGTAATCTAAAGTTTTTGCTGGAGAAATTAAGGCAAGCATAATCAATCAAAGTGAATCTAAATTCCCTAAACTATAACAGTTGATAATTTTTAATGCCAATTCGTGTTCTCGCTAAGTTTTATCGGTAAAATAGTGGATTCTTCCATTATCCATACCATGTCTTATGTCTGAGCAAATATTCATTCAAGGTCCTGTTGGTCAAATCGAAATATTTGTCGATCAACCTAAAGGTGAAGTGACAGGTTTTGCGGTGGTGTGCCATCCTCATCCTTTACAAGGTGGTACACCGCATCATAAGGTTCCTGTGTTGCTGGCTCAGATTTTTAATGAAATGGGTTGTGTGGTCTATCGTCCAAGTTTTCGGGGTCTGGGTGGCAGCGAGGGTACACATGATCAAGGTCATGGTGAAACGGATGATATTCTGACTGTGATTGAATATGCCCGTGAAAAACATGCTGGCTTAACATTCTACGCAGGTGGCTTTAGTTTTGGTTCGCATGTACTGGCAAAATGTCAGGCGCAACTCAGCCAAGAACTACGTCCGAAACAACTGGTTTTATGTGGATTACCCACAGGTTCAGTGATCGAGTTGCGTCATTACACCACTCCAGCAATTGACGGGGATATTTTATTTGTTCATGGGGAACAGGACGATATTACCCTGCTTTCAGATATGATTGCCTGGGCAAAGCCACAAAAGCATCCGATTACCATCTTGCCTGGCGCAAACCACTTCTTTACGGGCTATTTAAAACAGCTCAAACAAGTGATTAGCCGTTTTTTAAACGTGTCGATTTAACAAAATATCGAGGACTTACGCATTTCCCAATCAGCTTCTGCAATTGATAATTGACATACTTCACCCACTTTCGACTAGCTCGAATAAAGCTATTCACTCAGGCCTGTCACCATTAAATGAGGGTTATTTTGCTTATTGCGCCAGTTGCTCAGAGTCAGAAGTTTATTCACTGCTAAGCACCACAACAGACACTAGCTACTCTTTATTTCAACAATTGAAGTAATGCTGTAGCGGTTGCAGCAGAAGAGGCTGGATTTTGTCCAGTAACCAGCAAGCCATCTACTTGAACATATACTTGCCAATCATCCACTTTAGAATAATGACCACCGTTTTCTTTAAGCATGTCTTCGACTAAAAATGGTACAATTTCAGTCAAACCTACCGCCTCTTCTTCAGTATTAGTAAAACCTGTCACAGATTTACCGCTAACTAAAGGCTTGCCATCACTGGTTTTTACATGACGAAGAACACCTGGGGCATGACACACTGCTGCAACAGGTTTGCCAGACTGAATCGCCTGTTCAATCAGAGAAATTGAAATCGGATCTTCTGCTAAATCCCACAATGGGCCATGCCCGCCTGGATAAAACACTGCATCATAATCAGCTACAGAGATTTCGCTAAGTTTATGCGTCTGTGCCAATGCTTGCATTGCAGTTGGATCAGCTTCAAAACGATGAGTGGTTTCAGTTTGTGCTTCTGCTAAATTACTTTTCGGATCTAGTGGTGGCTGCCCACCTTGAGGCGACGCCAGCGTAACTTCAGCACCAGAGTCAATAAAGGTGTAATACGGTGCAGCAAGTTCTTCTAGCCAGAAACCTGTTTTCTTACCAGTATTGCCAAGTTGATCATGTGAGGTTAAAACGATTAAAATTTTCATGTTATTTCTCCGATATTTTTCAGGATTGAGGAGCATTGTTGCATGATCACTTGTCGTGTAGCGTGACCATGACAGATACGCTTATTTAGATGCTCGCCTCGAGAATTTGGCGACTGATCTCTAATGAAACATTTTTACGTTCGCCTAGCTGTGTAAGATTGTGTGATTTAAGTTGCGTAATGATGATCTCAATATCTGTCTCCCCCAGTTCATAATCGCTAAGACGAGTCGGCAATCCAAGTTGCTCAAAGAAGGCTCGAGTACGAGCAATAGCAGTATCAATACGTTGTTCTTCATCACCTTCGACAATCTGCCAGACTCGAGCTGCATACTGTAGTAATTTTTCTCGCTTCTCTTGACGACGCACTTGTAGATTGGCCGGCAACACAATGGCCAAGGTACGAGCATGATCAATACCATGTAAAGCCGTGAGCTCATGTCCAATCAAATGGGTTGACCAATCTTGTGGTACACCAGCTCCAATCAGCCCATTCAGTGCTATGCTAGCAGCCCACATCAAATTCGCACGCGTGTCATAATCTGCTGAATCATCCAAGATTTTCGGTCCAATCTGTTTTGATATTGACCCATGTAAATGATGAGATTAAGCCATTAAATAAAGTAGCCCAACTTGAATAAAAAGCCTCTGACAAACATCACAGGGTTGAAGTGCTGCCTTTCATTCAAAATTTCAGGCAGCACCCTCATACATTTAAGCGTCGGTTTAACCTGGTAGTTTACTCGCCAAAACATCTACTTTTTCAATAGACGGTATAGCACCATGAAAGATATCTGCTAAACAAAAATATAACATATTTTTAAATAAAAACTGACCAAAAATGTCTATTTTTATAAAAATTATTTCAGCTTGGCGACTTTTAGTGATGGTTAAACACATTCAGGCTTGTTTCATACCGCTTTATTATTGATGTATTTTCACGAGCGATTGTTGGATGAAAGTTATTATCGGCCGTATGACTACTGACATGGTCGTGAACGCATTAGCTAAAAGAGTGAATGGCTCATACAAAATAGCGATGATTAAATATTTTAAAAGCAGATTGGCACGGTTTAGCAGATGTACAAATGCGACAGTAAATTAGATAGATTGGTTCAATATAAGGCATGTACATGGATTCATTCGTTTATTTACCCTGTTTTGATATTGACCCATGTAAATGATGAGATTAAGCCATTAAATAAAGTAGCCCAACTTGAATAAAAAGCCTCTGACAAACATCACAGGGTTGAAGTGCTGCCTTTCATTCAAAATTTCAGGCAGCACCCTCATACATTTAAGCGTCGGTTTAACCTGGTAGTTTACTCGCCAAAACATCTACTTTTTCAATAGACGGTGGCTCTGAAAATAGCTCTTCGGCCTGAGCCATCAACGCAGCTGCAACCTTGCCAGATAAATGTGCTTGGCGACCCGCCTCATCAGGAAATGCATCAAAAATACCAAATGTTGTAGGTCCAAGACGTAGGCCAAACCACGCAACTGTCGCAGGTTCTTCCATTACAATAGGTAAACCGCCTTTAAGGAAAGCTTCCACTTCGTCTTCTTTACCTGGTTTAGCTTCAAGACGGACATATAAAGCTGTTTTAAGCATGACTAAAACTCCACAATTGATTAAAATTCAAACTCATTCTGACATTGCTAATGTATGCATGTCAGAAAGTTTTGTTGTACAAAGGTTAAAAACAATTTTCCATAGCTGAGCCAAAATTTGGATGTTTATTTCGGCATAATGCTATGAATTTATTCAAGTTAATATCATTAACATTTGAATCAAAAAATATTGCTCAAGAAGCATTCAAGAACAACATGTATATCCTTATATCTATGAAAGTTATTTAGCTAGGAATTTGCTGTGAAACTCTATATGTTTCTCTATAAAGCTCGCAATGAAGTAATAGCTATGGTCATACCCTTCTCTTAGGTTAAGTGTAAGAGGATATTCTTGTTCCAAACAAATATCACTAAGAAGCTTAGGTCTTAACTGTTCTTCAAGAAAATCATCAGCTGTTCCCTGATCGACTAAAATAGGTAAATGAACTTCAGCGTTTTTGATTAATTCAATCGCATCATAGCTTTTCCATAAAGTTTCGGTTTCACCTAGGTAGTGTGTAAAAGCCTTTTTCCCCCAAGGTACTTGGCTAGGTGCAACAATTGGTGCAAAAGCAGAAATACTTTTATACAGCTCAGGATTTTTTAACCCAATGACTAATGCACCATGACCACCCATGCTATGACCCATAATACTTTGGACTTGATTGGTCGGAAAATTCAGGTCAATCAGATTTCTGAGCTCTTCCACAATATAATCATACATCTTGAAATGCTGTGACCAGGGTGCTTGTGTTGCATTCACATAGAATCCTGCGCCTTGGCCTAAATCATAATCTGCATGATCTGGTACATCCTCTCCACGTGGGCTGGTATCTGGTGCAACAATAATGACTTTATGTTCAGCCGCATACTTTTGTGCTCCGGCTTTAGTAATAAAGTTCTGTTCGTTGCAAGTCAGTCCTGATAACCAATATAAAACTGGCAACCGCTCATCTTTGTCATGAGGTGGCAGATATATTGAGAATTTCATTGAACAGTTTAATGCTGTTGACTGATGGCGATACACTTCTTGCGATCCACCAAAAGAAGCATGTTTCTCAATTATTTCCATAATCAATTACCTATGTTGAGCAAGACTTCATGAGAAATCGAGTAAACAAAGAGTCTGACATTCTCCACAGAGAATAGTGATTAAGATTTAAAATGTAGGCAGGTTTGTTGAACCTATACACGATGCCTACACAGATAGATCGGTTTTACAGATAATGTGCCGTTTTAGAGGATTCCATGCATGTCATTCATGATGCACATGCATGGAAAACTATAAGGTCTGACGGAATTATTCGTAATGAATTACAGTACGAATTGACTTACCTTCATGCATTAGATCAAAGGCTTCATTGATCTGATCCAAGCCCATCGTATGTGTCACAAATGGTTCTAATTGAATTTTACCTTTCATGGCATCTTCAACCATTCCTGGAAGTTGCGTACGACCTTTTACGCCACCAAAGGCAGAACCTAGCCATTTACGACCAGTAACCAGTTGGAATGGACGAGTAGAGATTTCCTGACCTGCGCCAGCTACACCAATAATTACGGATTGTCCCCAGCCACGGTGTGCACTTTCAAGGGCTGCACGCATTACATTCACGTTACCAATACATTCAAATGAATGATCTACACCCCAGCCAGTCATTTCGACAATGACTTGCTGGATTGGTTTATCGTAATCTTTAGGGTTCAAGAAGTCCGTTGCACCAAACTCTTTTGCCAGCGCAAATTTATCTGGATTCATGTCAACCACAATAATACGTCCTGCTTTAGCTTGACGTGCGGCTTGTACGACTGCCAGACCAATACCACCTAAACCAAAGACCGCAACACTATCACCTTCTTGTACTTTAGCCGTGTTGTGTACTGCACCGATACCCGTTGTGACACCACAACCCAGTAAGCAGACATGTTCGTGATTGGCTTCAGGATTGATTTTAGCCAATGATACTTCTGCCACTACAGTGTATTCACTGAACGTTGAGCAGCCCATATAGTGGTAAATCGGTTGACCATTGTAGGAAAAACGAGTGGTACCATCTGGCATTACGCCTCTACCTTGAGTTTCGCGAACGGAAATACACAAGTTCGATTTTCCAGATTTACAGAATACGCACTCGCCACATTCAGCGGTGTAAAGTGGAATAACATGATCACCTGGTTTGACGCTAGTCACGCCTTCACCAACCTCAACGACAACACCAGCACCTTCATGCCCGAGAATAGCCGGAAAAACACCTTCAGGATCATCGCCAGATAAAGTAAATGCGTCTGTATGACACACACCGGTATGGGAGATCTTGATTAATACTTCACCTTTCTTCGGTGGTGCAACATCAACTTCAACAATTTGAAGAGGTTGACCAGGACCAAACGCAACGGCAGCACGTGACTTCATGGAATAATTCCTTATACAGATCTATTTTAAATATGATTTTAGAATCTTGGCGATTTCAGCCAATTCTTCTTTTCGTTGTTGTTCTGTGGTTTCACCTGATACTAAAGTGTCCTTTAAATGAACCTCTAACATCTCATTCATTAAACCATTAATAGCACCACGCACAGAGCATATTTGTTGCAGAATTGCACCACATTCCACATTGTCTTCTAACGCTTTTTCAATCGCTTGCG
Source organism: Acinetobacter sp. (assembly GCA_046347365.1). Lineage (GTDB taxonomy): Bacteria > Pseudomonadota > Gammaproteobacteria > Pseudomonadales > Moraxellaceae > Acinetobacter. Next base: position 46,670 of record JAXMGF010000006.1, read on the forward strand.
TCTGACCTTTGATCTTTCTGACGCGTAGAAGAATCTTTTTTTTGTCTTCAACCTGATTAGGCATCAGACCTCCTTATTTGCTAGCATTAATACTATAGTACCCCATAGTATAAAAAAAGCAATATTTTTTATAAATCGAAAATCAAAAAGCTCTTTAGCGAAAATTTTCTATCCCTGTTTTTAGTTTTTTTTAAATTAACATCATAGAGCTTATGCGAAAGTCACAAAAAATGGGACTTTTAGCTCCCATTTTTTATTTTGGCTCATGTTCTTTGTAATGCTGGGACCTTTTAGAATTATGTTTCCAACTTTTAGCCACTTTGTAGATATTTTGAACGTTTCAAGCCTTGAAAATACTACCAACAGTTTAGGTTAAACCGCCTTTACAGACTGTACTAGAATATTTAGTGAGCGAATGATATTTATTATTCATTATTTAGGAATTATTAAATCCTATAAATATCATTTATTGGATTAATTTACTTTGGTACTGTGCATATCATCCCCCAGTTAAGAATAAGGAACAACTATGAATAAGATGATGAATGCGCTTATCTTAGAAAATTTTGGTGATCATGAATTTAAACGTGTAGAACTGCCTATACCTCAACCAGAGGCTGGGCAAGTTCTAGTACGTATTCATGCTAGTGGTGTAAACCCTATTGATTATAAAATTCGTCTTGGTGAAGCACCATATGCTATGCCAGAGCTTCCTGCCGTGTTGGGAACAGATATGGCTGGGGTTGTAACTGCTGTTGGTGAAGGTGTCACCCACTTCAACGTTGGAGATGAAGTTTACGGTCTGATTGGTGGCGTTCGTGGTCTTCAAGGATCTTTAGCAGAATATGTTGTAGCAGATGCTGATCTGATCGCATTAAAGCCACGGAATATCTCTATGCGCGAGGCAGCAGTACTACCATTGACGTTCCTCACCGCTTGGGAAGGTTTAGTGGATAATGCGAAGGTCCAACCAGGGCAAACTGTACTGGTTCAGGGTGGTGCTGGTGGCGTTGGTTATATGGTTGTTCAGCTTGCAAAAGCACTTGATGCAAATGTTTGGGCGACTGGTCGTACAGCTGATCAATCACTGATTTCAGAACTCGGTGCAACACCTCTCGATTACACAACAGCATCTTCCGATGACATTATTGCTGCAAGCCCTGAGGGTCAAGGTTTTAACATTGTTTACGACACTGTGGGTGGTCCAGTACTCGAAGCTTCACTTTCCATGACAACTCACTATGGCCACATTACCAGCTGTGCTGCATTTGGTAATCATAATTTAGCGAGTTCATCTCTACGGTGTGCCACACTGTCTGGCGTATTCGTCCTAATGCCGATGTTAACAGGCAATCGCCGTGCTCATCATGGTGATATCCTTAAGATCGCGACTCGTCTTGTTGAGGAAGGTAAACTGCGTCCTATTGTTGATCCTCGTCATTTTACTCTAGACCAAGCGATTGAGGCTCATGATGCTGTTCAAGATCGCTCTGCCAATATTAAGGTCGTGATTGATGTCATTTAACGCACTTCAGGCCAAGACTTGGCGCTTCAATTCTATTGGAGATACAGATGTTCTGACATTAGAAACACTTCCTGTTGCTTTACCAGCCGCAGGAGAAGTTCTAATCCAGATGAAAACGATCGGACTCAACCGGGCTGATGTAATGTTTCGGCGTGGTACTTATATTCAAAAGGCAGTATTCCCTTCTCGTCTGGGATATGAGGGAGCAGGCATAGTTCTTGCGATAGGTGAAGGTGTACGCCAATTTTCTCCAGGAGATGCAGTATCGATTCTTCCGACTGACAATCTAGCCAAATATGGGACATATGCGGACAAGCTTCTGATTCCAGAAACTTTTTTAGTTCACAAACCCGATAGTTTAAGCTGGGAAGAAGCTTCTTCAATCTGGATGCAGTATTTGACGGCTTGGGGTGGTGTAATCCATGCTGGTGGAGTTTCGAAAGGAAAAACGATCTTGATCACAGCAGCTTCAAGTAGCGTAGGACTAGCTGCGATACAGATAGCTGAAGCAGCCGGTGCTAAGGTCACTGCAAGTACACAGACGATAGAGAAAAAGCAACGTTTACTGGATCTCGGTGTTAAAAATGTTATAGCCAGTGAAGATGAACCAGATTTGTATGAGGCGCTTGTTTCACGTTTGGGTGGAGAATATCTTGATGTCGCCTTCGATGCTGTAGGAGGGCCACATATTGAACAGATTGCAAAAGCGATGTCTGTAGGAGGAACGATGGTTATGCATGGTGCACTTAGCCCGGAGATCACACCATTTCCCCTTAAAGTTGCATTACGCAAGAGCTTAACCATGCGAGGTTTTTTGTTCCTTGAGGTTCTGCATGACCCTGTTCTAAGAGAGCAAGCCAGACGATTTATTCTTAGCAGTATAGGTGCAGGATATCTTCGTCCAGTGATCGACCGTTGCTTTAACTTTGAGGACATGCATGACGCTCAGCGCTATCTTGAATCAAATCAGCAAATAGGAAAAATTGTTGTTACTCTAAATACATGATG
>JAXMGF010000060.1:0-5371 GCA_046347365.1 Acinetobacter sp.
GCGAGTTTTTTTGTTTTTGAAATTTGAGGTAAAGGCTTATTTTCACCCATCATATAGGCAAAATCGGCGAGTGAGAGCATATCCAAATCTTCCTCACTGTTTCCGTAAGCATAGACAAACCCATAATCAGCCAGATTGTATTTCTGCAAAATACGGAGTTTCTTTTGCTCACAGCTACAGTCTTGGGAACTGTAATGACCTGTCAGCAGACCATCCTTAATTTCTGTCATGGTACAAATTAATTCGATATTCAAGGCTTTACAGATTGGCACAAGATAAAGATCAATAGAAGCCGAAACCAATACCACACGGTCACCATTTTGTTGATGCAAACGCAGTTGTTGTAATAACTCCTGATCTAAATTTTGAATCAGTTGTTGAGCATATTCCTGTGCTAAATTCTGTAAAAAATTTGCCGAAATATCCTTAAACATGCTCTGAAACAAGCGTGCTCGCATCGCATGGGCAGGGTAAAGCTTTAAATAATAGGCTTGAATCCACGGTAGGATTTTGAAGCCTTTTTTTACGATATGTCGTTTTGAAAGCGTATAAAAAATAAATCCAGTAAAGCTGTCTTTCGGATAAAGTGTCCCATCAAAATCAAATAAGGCCAGATTTAAAGTTTTATGCGTTTCGCTCTTTGCATGCATGTTTCATATCGTCCATTTACACGGCTTGCAAACCAATTGGTATTGTAATCACGGCTCAGTTTTGGTCCTGAAATAACGACTTGAGGCATGGTTGCATAAATTGGTTCTTTTTTGGTTTTATTTTGATAGAGCTTTTGCACTGCTAAATAAGTTTGCGTGTCTTCAAAACTTTTTTCTTTTTCTTTTTTTAAGTCAGTACGAATCTGGCGTGGTGTTACCAGAATGTTGTTTTGTGCAAAAATTGCAATCAGCTCTTTCTCCGTCTGGCTTGGGGTTGCCCTAATATCACCATTCTTGGTGTAGAGCAGTAGGTCGCCATCCAGACTGATTTCAGTTTTGGTCATTGCATTCAGCATACTCTGAAAAGCCGCATTTCGACTGGAATACATGCCTGAGTTATAGTCTGCGAAACGGTAGATGGCCTTGTCATAATCGGCAGGGTATTCCATTAAACGGTGAATACCATAATATAGACCACCATATTGGGTATAAAGATCATTGCGTAGTTCAGCGATGCTGCCGCTTTGGCGTTTATGTTCTTTGGCATAGTTGATATGGACCTGCATGGAACCCAGTGTGGTAATCGGGTTCATCTTTTCGCCAATATCCTGACCTACCAGTTTTGCCGCACCTGTTAAGGCACTAACATGGTAGTGCTTGGACATATAGTCAAAAATTTCACGATAGAGTAAATCCAGCTCGCGCTCCGTTTTAACTTTACGCATTTGACTCATGTAATTATTTTCTGAGAAGGTTGATTTTTGAGTACGTCCTCAAAATAGCCTGCAATTGTTCCGCCGATGGTTTCACCCAACTTTGCTTCAAATTTTTCTTTGAGTCGAGTATTAATTTCTTGTACTGCTTTTTCTCCAAGTCCTGGGACGGCTGGATCAGCAACAAAGTTGGATTCTGATCTACCACAGCAACCACACTACATACGTTCTGTTTACTTTGGAATGCTGAGCTCCTGCATAATGTCAAAAATATCCTGTGCCTATGACTGTCGGTCATTCACACGCGCTGGAATGACTTTCTTAATTTGTTCTGCTTCCATTTCTGGTTCTTTGCCAGACCACCATGCTTTATCTCCACAAGCTGTTAAGCTGAGACATGCAGTGAGGATGCCCATAATTTTTAATAAAGGACGTCATAGGGAATGATTTATTCATAATCAGAACAACACCACATAAAAAGATAGAGTCAAATGGGCGAATGAAGTATACTATGTTGCTCAGAATTTGTAAGAATATATATGTATATTGGTTCATACCCACTGTCAACAATTTGATCGTTGCCCCTATGGCGGGTGTCACTGACAGACCATTCCGTTCATTATGCAAGTACTTTGGGGCAGGGCAGCGGTCAGCGAAATGATGACGGCTGACAAAACCCTGCGTATGAGCAAGAAGAGTTTATATCGGGCCAATTTTGATGGTGAGCTTGCACCCATCTCCGCGCAAATCGCAGGTTCTGACCCGCTTGAATTAGCTGAGGCAGCACGCCATCAGGTTGCCAATGGCGCACAAATTGTTGATATCAATAAGGGCTGCCCAGCCAAAAAAGTCTGTAACAAGCTTGTTGGTTCAGCCTTGCTTCAGGATGAAGATCTGGTCGCGCGTATTTTGGATACTGTGGTGGCCGCAGTAGATGTTCCTGTTACCTTAAAAACACGTCTGGGCTTTTCTGAATGGTCAGGAAAATATTCTGCGCGCGTTGCAAAATGGGCTGAACAAGCAGGCATTGCAGCCTTAGCCCTGCATGGGCGTACCCGTGAGGATATGTATTTAAATACAGCACGTTATGAATTAATTAAGCAGTTAAGCAAATGATCAATATTCCGTTGATTGCCAATGGGGTATATTGATAGTCCTGAAAAGCCAGATATGTGCTGGACTATACAGGTGCAGATGCGATTATGATTGGACGGGCCGCACAGGGAAGGCCGTGGATTTTTCGGGAAATCGCATTATCTAAAGACAGGTGAGCATCTGGCTGCACCCGATATTGCTGAGGTAAAAGCGGTTCTGCTTGGGCATCTTGCTGAACTTTACCAGCTCTATGGTGAGTACTCTGGTTGCTGTATCGCCCGTAAACATATTGCCTGGTACACCAAAGGCTTACGTTCAAGTAATGAGTTTCGCCAGAATATGTATAAGGTTGAAAATACCATCGATCAGGCGAAAGTGGTGGAAGCCTATTTTGACCAGTTACTTGATCAGGGGCAGCGTATGAGTGATGTTCAGGTTGAGCAGGTAAATCTCTTGGAGATCAAGTAGGGCGAAATGAATTCGCCCAAAGTATTGATTATTGCAAATGTGCAGTGATTTTCTGTAGGATTTGCAGAATCACATCAAACTCACTTTGCAGTGGTGTTTCTTACGCGTCACCAAGGCAAGGATGGTTTGGTGCATCTTCAATTGATTTTACTGAAATTTCTTCATTGAAATGAATCATGCTGTTTTTCAAAGCAATTTCGGGTAGCAGTGTAGTCAAGATTTGATTGACACCATTTCCACTAAAGTTGGAAGAGAGCTTGCCTTTAAACGATGATCATTTTTGCGCTCACCCACAGGACAGGCACTTAAGGTGTGATCTTCGTAACAATGACCTTCTTCGAGTAGCATCAGACGCGATAAGCCCAAATCATCTAGTGAGTTTGCATTCTTCAGCATTCTTATCATTTTTATTGTAGACAACAACAAATTTTCGCAATTTCTGCAACTTTTAATCCACGAGTGTCAAAAGGAAGCGCCAGAACAATCATATCTAAATTGCCGTGTTCTAGCTTTTCTACGATTTTCTCACTTTGAGCTTCATGTAAATGAAGCTGAATCTTCGGCAGTTGTCGATGCACTTCATCAAGTAGTTGAGTCAAAATAAATGGTGCAATCGTAGGAATAATACCGAGATGTAGATCACCTGTTAACGGTTCACTCATTTCTCTACTTAGGCGCATTAAATCTTGTGCATCGGCAAGTAATACTCGTGCACGTGCAACGACTTGTTCGCCTAATGGGGTTAAACGAACGTTTTGACGATCACGCTCAACTAGGACGCCACCTAAGAGGCGCTCTAGTTCCATGATACCACCCGACAAAGTAGACTGAGTGACAAATGAACGGCGCGCAGCTTCAGTAAAATGTAAAGTTTCTGACAACGTAACTAAATACGATAGCTGTCTTAATGAGGGTAATGCAGCCATAGAGTCCTAGTGTGATGATCTAAAGTGATGAGCAAACAAACCGCTAAGTTGTGGAATGAAGTGAGCAGGAATATCATGCCCCATTCCTTGAATTAATTCAAATTTAGCACCAGAAATCGCCTTTGCAACAGCTTTCCCGTGACTTGGTGGTAATAAACGATCTTTTGAACCATGTACAACCAAAGTCGGTTGAGTAATATTTTTGTTCAATGCTAACAAAGAACCTGTACATAATATTGCTAAAAACTGTTGAAGTACACCCGCTGGGTAAAAACTACGGCGATATAGTTTACGAATGGTTTGAATTGCTTCAACTTGATTCACATAACCTGGTGATCCAATAATATGAAATACTTTCAAACTATGATTCACAATCGCATCTTCGTCATGTGCTTCAGGTTTGCCTAATAAACTGAAAAGTTGTTTTGGAAACGGCGGTGGCAGGAAGGGTTGATTATTACTGGTAAATAATAATCCTACTTTCTCAACTTTTTCTGGATATTTCGCTGCTACGATTTGAGAGATCATGCCACCCATTGAAGCGCCTATGAGATATGTTTTTTCAAGCCCCAATTGGTCGATTAACATCGAAACATCATCAGCCATATCATATAAAGTGTAAGGTGCACCTTCGTTACCAAGCCCAATGATGAAGCGACTCATGAGTTTCATCGTATTGAGGCGTTTTCTTTTTTCACGAATTTTTGAAGATAAACCAATATCACGATTATCGAAACGGATAACGCGGAAGCCTTGATCAATCAATGATTTACAAAAGAAGTCAGGCCAAAACAGCATTTGAGCACCTAAACCCATAATCAACAGAATTGTTGGGTGTTCTGGATTGCCGCCCATTTCAACATGCAGTTCAATACCATTACCTAAAGTGACTTTGGTTTCTTGCATAAATGGAGCATAAGGTGACACATTAAATTGTAAAGCACTGTTCATGGCATTCATTCCGAATTGAATTCTTTTTATAGAATTAGAGTCTGCTAGAAATTTCTTTCTTAACAGACTCTAATTTAAACCTTAAACTTGTGCTGGAATCAAGTCTGGAACAAGTTTGGTTAAAGTTAAACGTTGTTTGCTTGCAGTCGCACCTAAAAGCACAAAACCTCTCAATGTACCTTCATCATCTGCTGCTCTAGCAAGCATACCATCTTCAAACTCTTCAGTTTCCCAATTCACGTCCACACCAATTGGTGCAGGTAATACAGTCAATGGTGCAGCAGGTGTTTTTACCGCAACAGGCATTGCAGGGTAGTGTACAGCAGTACTTTGCCCGCTCAGTGTTTTTGCTAATGCACGTGCTTGTTGCATGATTGGCATGACATATGGCAGTAATGTTCCATTCACTTCTGCACAGTCACCCACCGCATAGATGTCAGGCTGGTTGGTTTCCAATAGGGTATTGGTAATGATGCCACGACTCGTCTGGATATTTGCTTCTTTTGCCAGTGCAATATTTGGCTGTAAACCAATTGCTGAAAGAACAATGTCAGCGACTAAGGTCTGA
>JAXMGF010000061.1:0-5279 GCA_046347365.1 Acinetobacter sp.
TTCGCAACGAAAATGACATCACCACGGTTGAACTGACCGACAGCTATAATGGTGAAGTCCGTCGTGGCGACCGCGTCATGGTTGAACAGGATGCCATGCTGCCTACCCTGTTCTATCCAACCGATGCAGGTCAGGTCAAAGACGGTGGCAAGATCATTCGTGTCATGGGTTCAATTGGAACTGCTGCGAAAAACGGTGTGGTGACCGTAGACCGTGGTACGGCTGACGGTATTGAAATTGGGCAGGTTTTTAGTACCTATCAGGATGGTGAAACTGTTCGTGACCCTAAAACCAAGGAAACCGTTAAACTTCCTGGACAATATGTGGGCAGTGTCATGATCTTTAAGAGTTTTGACCGTATCAGCTATGCCTATGTGCTGGAAAGTGAGCTACCAATCAAGATTGGTTCAAACATCAAGCCACCTCGTCTTGACGACTAAGTCCTAAAGCCCCATGTTGGATCAATTATCACCTCAGCACTACGCCACTGTTTTGGTGTGGTATTTGGTTCAACATTCGCTCTCCAGTTTTCCAAAAATTCTTCATCACTTTGGCAGTTGTGAACAGGCAACTCAACCCAACCGCTTTGCAGAATGGCAGCAACTTGGCCTACATGCCAGTCATTTAAAACGTTTGCAGGAATTCCAGACTGCGCAGGGGCAGCAGCAATTTGCACAGATCGTTCAACTCATTCAAAAACACAGTGACTTCATCTTAACGCCTGACGATATCGGCTATCCAACCCAGCTATTGCCCTATTCAGACCACCCACCGATTTTATTTGGGCAGGGACAGGCATCGGCACTGTTACAACCCCAAATCGCTGTAGTCGGCAGCCGCAAGCCTAGCCCTCATGGACGGCAAATGGCCTATGACTTTGGCTATTATTTAAGTGAAAAAGGCTTTTATATCAGCAGTGGTCTGGCACATGGTATTGATGAGGCAGCACATCGTGGTGGACTGGCGCATCAGCGAACCATTGCAGTGATGGGCACAGGACTGGATACCATTTATCCTGCCCAGCATAAACAATTAGCCGAAGAAATTCGTCAATCGGGCGCAATTGTGACTGAGTTCTTGCCTGCCACCCTGCCTTTAGCCGCGTTTTTTCCACGGCGTAACCGTATTGTCAGCGGCTTGAGCCTTGGCGTGTTGGTGGTGGAGGCGGCATTAAAAAGCGGTTCCATCACCACGGCAAATGCAGCGGCAAATCAGGGCAAAATGGTCTTCGCCATTCCTGGACATATTTACAGCGAGCATCATCAAGGTTGCCATCAACTGATTCGGGAGGGTGCAACCCTGGTTGACCATCCTGAACAGATCATTGAAGATCTGGCTTTACCAACCCAATGGCAAGCCCAGCAACAACGTGTTGAAGAACCCAAAGAAACAGTACCTCCACCACCCAGCCTGCCTACGCACCTGATCGAACTCTACCAGATACTGGACTGGGTTGGACAAGACCTCGACCAACTTGCCCAGCGCTATTCAGCATCGATTGCTGATCTCACCGCCCAGTTAATGGAACTGGAATTGCTCGGTTTATGTATCCAGCAAGGTGGACGCTATTTACGTTGCCGCCCAATGCATTAAACTAGCAACATCTATCCCTTGATTCTCAGTTTTCGCATGATCACATCCTCCATTTCTGAAGCGGCACAACTATTAAAACAGGGTGAAGTGCTTGCCTATCCCACTGAAGCCGTCTGGGGGCTGGGCTGTGATCCATTCAATGAACAGGCGTTTCAGCACATTTTAGAACTGAAACATCGTCCAGTGGAAAAAGGGGTGATTTTACTGGCTGGGCACCTTGATCAGGTTGAACACTTACTACAAAGCTTAACAGCCGACATTCGCCAGCAAGTCATTGCAAGCTGGTCCGACCGTTTGCCGACAGAGCGTGCCACCACCTGGCTGCTCCCTGCCGATCAGCACATTCCAGACTGGATTAAGGGACAACATCCCCTCGTCGCGGTACGTGTGACCACCCATCCCCTGTGTGTTGGGCTGTGCAACAGCTTTGGTGGCTTTATTGTTTCAACCAGTGCCAATCCTGCGGGTTTAACACCTGCACATAGCCTGCAACAGGCACAGGATTACTTTGCCTCATCGCTGCATTACCTAAAGGGTGATCTGGGACTGAGCCAGCAACCGAGCCGAATCTTAAATGCACTCACAGGCGAAGTGATTCGTGCTTAGTACATTAATCATGTAATTCGGTGAAGAGCAGACAAAAAAAAGCTCAGTTATATAGGGATAACTGAGCATAAAAAGGATGTGGATAATCACATCCAGAGGGTTCACAAATTTGGTAAGCAACTTCTTCATTCTCATAACGAATCAGCTTGCTGCGGGCGGTATTATGGAACAATTGTTCAACTTATACAAATATATTATTTATCTAACAAAAAATGTGAAAAGCGTACCATTTTTGTCACTTTCATTATTTTAATAAAATTATATTTCTATTTTTATTCAGCTTTTTTTAGATGACAAATTTAGTCACACTTTAAAATATATTTGTAAATCATATAGAAAGAATGCTCATTAGATAAATTTTTTGGTGTGTTTGTTTTTATTTTCAACAAACACACCTTTATGGAACCTGAATTAGGCTGATTCCACCCGTGTGGCTGGTGCTTTCACCGTTTTCTTCTGTGCCATCACAATACCCACCAGAATCATCACACCACCAATGCTATGGTAGATCGTCCATTGTTCAGACAACCAGAGGCTGGCAATAATTGCGGTAAACACAGGCATCAGGTTGATAAAAATACTGGTACGGTTTGGGCCAATCGCCTGTACTGCCAGCATCCATAATAATGGTGCGATCAACGATGGAAAGATAGGCTACCACCACAGTTCCAGCTTTATTGAGTTCTTTAAACGCTATACAGGCCAGACCCCATCCAGCTTAAAAACGCCTCCATTTAAAGAACGCCCTGTTTTCATGGATTATTTGTATGGATTCATCTCAACAGCATTGCACTCTGGCTGAATAGCAGTTAAAACAAACAGGTCTTGCACAACAACAAATTAGGATAATCACATGAGCCAATCGGTTTACCACATTCCAGTTAAGGACATTAAGGGTCAGGATGTTGATCTTGATCAATATCAGGGTAAAGTCCTATTGATCGTCAACGTTGCGTCAAAATGTGGTTTGACACCACAATATGAGGGTTTGGAAAAACTTTATCAGGCCAAAAAAGATCAGGGGCTGGAAATTTTAGGTTTCCCTGCCAATAACTTCTTAGAGCAAGAGCCAGGCACAAACGATGAGATTGAACAATTCTGCTCTCTCAACTATGACGTGCATTTCCCACTTTTCGCCAAAATCTCTGTTGCAGGTGATGATAAGCACCCACTTTACCAGACACTGACTCAGGCGATTCCTGAACGTACGGGTGAGGGTCCTTGGTGGAAAGATTTGGTGGACTATGGTTTAACGCCAAACAACCCACCTGAAGTGTTGTGGAACTTTGAAAAATTCCTCGTCAATAAAAATGGCGAAGTCGTTGCGCGTTTTGCACCAGACATTACTGCGAATGACGAGCGTATTGTGAATGCAATTGAAGCCGAATTGGCGAAATAAGCGAAATATTTGGAGAGAAGGATAGTTTTTCTATTCTTCTCTTTTCAATAATGATTATAATTTTGGTTTATTTTTTAATATTTACAACAAGGATCTTATGGCAAAGTTCTTAAATACCAGTGCGACGAATTTTTATTTAGAAGAATTAATCAAAAATGCAAAGGAACGATTGATTCTTATCAGCCCATTCTTAAAGCTGAATGATCGAATTAAAGAACTATTAGAAGATAAAAATCGGCTCAAAATTGATATTCGTATTATTTACGGGAAAAGCGATTTACACCCTGATGAAATCAAATGGATGCAGAAGCTCGAATATGTTCGTGTCAGTTTTTGTAAAAATTTACATGCTAAATGCTATCTTAATGAATCTACTTGTATTATTTCCAGTTTGAACCTGTATGAATTTAGCCAAGTGAATAACAATGAAATGGGTGTGTTGATTGAAAAAGATCAAGATGATGCCGTATATAAAGATGCTTATGAAGAAGCGCAACGCATCATTCGTATTAGCGATGAAGTCCGTATCTCATTAGATGAAGTCAAAGAATCAGAAATATCAAACCAAGACCATAATGAACAGGAAGATTTCAACAAACTGACCACCTCAAAACTTGCAGCAAAACATAAAATAAAAACCAATGATTTACTTGAGCAATTTGTGCAAAAGGGCTTTTTAATGCTCAATGACAAAGATAAACACCAACTCACTGATCAAGGCAAAAAAATCGGCGGCGAATTTAAATTCAATAACTATGGTGGATACTTCCTTTGGCCCGCCGATATGCAGCTTTAAACCACCCGCTACTCAACAAATATTCACACAATAAAAAAGCCACCTTTCGGTGGCTTTCTCAATCTGAAATCTGCAATTACATTGCACGATTCTTGATTTTACGGATGGTTTCAAGCTGAGCCGCCGTTTCTGCAAGCGCAGCAAGAGCAGCAGCCGAGTCCAAATCACTCTTTTGATTTGCCAGCAATTGTTCAGCTTGTTTACGAGCTTCCATAATTGCCGCTTCATCTAAGTTGTCAGCACGAATTGCAGTATCTGCAAGCACAGTAACAACATGAGGTTGAACTTCTAACACACCGCCTGATACATAAACGATTTCTTCTGTACCATTTTCCAACTGAACACGGATCGGTCCCGGTTGGAGTAAAGTTACAAGTGGCGCATGTCCTGGCAAAATACCAAGCTCACCACCCGCACCTTTTGCGATTAACATCGTAACTTGTCCAGAGTAAATAGACTCTTTAACACTTACGACATCACATTGCATAGTCGCCATGAGAATCTCCTTAAATTAGAGTTGCTAATTAAAGTTTCTCGGCTTTAGCAATCACTTCGTCAATACCACCAACCATATAGAACGCTTGTTCTGGGATGTGATCGTATTCACCAGCTAATAGACCTTTAAAGCCACGAATCGTTTCTTTAAGTGGTACTAATTTACCAGGAGCACCAGTAAACACTTCAGCTACGTGGAATGGTTGAGAGAAGAAACGTTGGATTTTACGCGCACGGTAAACAACCAATTTATCTTCTTCTGCTAACTCATCCATACCCAAGATTGCGATGATGTCTTTAAGCTCTTTATAACGCTGCAATACGTTCTGTACAGAACGTGCAATTTCATAATGCTCAGTACCAACAACCAATGGGTCTAACTGACGTGAA
>JAXMGF010000062.1:0-4561 GCA_046347365.1 Acinetobacter sp.
CAATTGCTAAACTACCCAATGCGGCAAAAAATAATAATTTTGGTGTGATGTGTTGATCAACATGTACTTGCCCAAATTGCTTTTTCATAAAGGTATAAATCGCGATCACAATCAGCATGACTAAGACAATCGGTCTTAATATATGAGTAGGCACCAATGAAACGCAGGCTGCACCTACATACGCACTGACAAAAGCAAAAATTGCGATCACCCATAATAATGACCACTGCAACTTTACTCGACGTACAAATGAAAAAGCTGCTGAACCCGTTCCAAAAATAGAAGCCAGTTTATTTGTTCCAAATAATGTTGCAGGAGCCGTTTGTGGTAATGCACCCATTAATGCTGGAATCTGAATTAACCCACCACCACCAACTGCCGCATCAATTGTTCCCGCACAGAATGCAAAGAACACCAAACTCAGAATCAGCTCCCATTCCATCAACACTAACTCTATAAATTCAACAAACGTTTTGGCACAAGACGCTTTTTATCTGTAATTTCAGCTAAGCCCAAACAACGCTCACCATTAAACACTAACACTTCCGTTGCCGCTTCGTGATCAATATTACTTTCTTGCCCATTACCAAAATATTTTTCGCGTCCCTCAGGGAGCTGTACACGAGGGAAATGTTCAACGGGTGCATAAACAGGCAACAATAATGCATCCCGCTGTTCCTGAGTAAGCCCTTCTAAATATTCGATGGTATAACTTGGATTAATCTCAAAATGACCTGTTTGAGTACGATGTAATTTTGTTAAATGTCCACCGCAGCCCAAAGCTTCACCAATATCTTCACCTAACACTCGGATGTAAGTTCCTTTAGAACACGTCACATCTAAGGTCAAACTGTCTTCGGTAAAACTTAAAAGCTTGAGTTCATAAATAGTGACTGGACGCGCTTCACGCTCAATTTCAATTCCTTGGCGCGCTAACTCATACAAAGGGCGACCTTCTCGTTTCAGTGCCGAATACATCGGTGGCACTTGCTTGATATCACCACGAAACTGTTCTAGAACCTGTTCAATATTAGCTTCAGTTAATGCGGGCACATCTCTTTGTTGAAGAATTTCCCCTTCAACATCACCCGTAGCAGTTGTTTGTCCAAGTTTTACTGTTGTTTGATAACGCTTGGTAGAATCCAATAAATAATGCGAAAACTTGGTTGCCTCCCCTAAGCAAATCGGTAATAAACCTGTTGCAAGCGGATCTAAAGCACCTGTATGTCCTGCTTTCTGTGCATTAAAAAGTCGACGTACTTTTTGAAGTGCGGAATTGGAACTTAAACCCAAGGGCTTATTAAGCAAAAAAACACCACTCAGATGGCGATAAGAACTTTTTTTCATAAATGAAAAGTCAAAGTATAAAACGGTATTTTATCAAAACTATTCATCGGATTTTTAAAAATTAAACGCTCAAAAAAACAACATTTATGATAAACTTATATTCGTTTCCGAAATTAAAAGCAAATGGATTATGCTTAATGAATAAAAATGGAAAAAAAATAGCATTATTATGTAGCTTATTGATCATTTCAGCAGTCACGCTGAGTGTATTGTATTGGTTATATCCTCAAGATCAGCAGTCACGATTCAAATCAACTGCTCAATCCAGCAGCACCTCCAATTCAGCAGAACATTCTGAAAATTTAGGGCAGGCACAGGCACTTGATGCAACATTCAACAGCACAAGCCAGCTCGATACTGAAATCAACTGCAAACTACAGTTTAATGCATCACAAAAATTAGTGGTGAATGAACTGACCCGAGACTGCTTTGAATATTTCATTTCCCAATATGGCGAACGGAATATTGATGAAATCCGTCAGAGTTTTCAGCGCTATATTGCCAAGGGTTTTCAGGCATCGGAGCAGCAGCAGATTTTAGCCTTGTGGTCACGCTATGTAGATTATCGCCAAGAGCTGAGTAAGTTACAGGTGCAACAGCCTGCTCAGGAAAGCTATCAATATTTCCAGACTGTTTTTAATGCCATGCATGATTTAAAACAACGTTTCTTTTCAAAGCCTGAAATAGAAGGCTTATTTGGCACTGAGGATATTTATCAGCAATATACGCTCGACCGTATGCAAATTTTAGAAAATAATGCACTGGATGCTGGAGCAAAAGCGAAACAATTACAACAACGCTTTGAACAACTTCCTCAGGATTGGCAAGACAATCTTAAGGAGTTATCCAAACTTGATGATTTGCACTCCTTAACTGCACAAATCAAGGCCAGAAATGGTTCAGCGCAGGAACTTCGGGATATGCGGGTCAATCTGGTTGGAGAGGCAGCCACCCAACGTTTAGAGCAGCTTGATCAACAACGTTCTGACTGGAAGCAACGCGTACAATCCTATCTGGATGAACGTAAAACCATTGTGGACAGCAACATGAGTGCGTCAGCCAAGGATCAAGCCATTCAACAGCTCAAACAACAACAGTTCCAGTCTCCACAGGAACAGCAACGTCTACAAACATTTGAAACGGTTCATGACCAAGGAGGCACCTTACCTTTTAGCAACTAGGAACACGTAATACAAGACATTGAAATAATGCGATTTAGCACGGATGCAATGTCAGTTCGCAAGAACATCAAGACCCTGATGAAATACAAAAACTGAGAGTAATATCATGCAAAAACTAATCCGCTGTCTTGCACTATCTATGATAGCAATGGGCGTATCAACAAGCTACGCATCAAACGCAACACAAGTTACAGGTACGGCCTCCTCTACTTATGCTAAAACCAAATACCCAATGGTTTTTGTACATGGAGTGGCAGGTTTTTCACGCGCAGGAAGTGATCCATTAGGCGTTGATTATTGGCATCAAATTCTTCCTGACCTTGCTCGTAATGGTGCAAATGTCTGGGCGACACGACTTTCTCCTTTTAACTCAAATGAAATTCGTGGTGAACAACTCGCGCAGCAAGTTGAAGAAATTATTGCGATCACTGGACAACCTAAAGTTAATTTAATCGGTCATAGCCAAGGCGGTCCAACGATCCGTTACGTGGCTGGCATTATGCCAAGTAAAGTTGCATCATTAACCAGTGTAAGTGGCACTCATAAGGGTTCACCTGTCGCTAGTTTAATTATGAATGTAGATGGTACTATCTTAGGTACAGCTGGCTCTGCCGTCGTGAACTTTTTCTCAGGAGCGATTACATGGTCACAAGGACTTGATCCAAAAAGCTATCCTCACGATGCTTTAGCCGCTGGACGCAGTATTTCGGTAGAAGGTTCAACCCAATTCAATACACGATTCCCAATGGGCGTACCAACTACAACATGTGGCGAAGGTAATTATCAAGAGAAAGGAATATATATGTATTCATTCTCAGGGACTCAAGCAGTCACAAACATTCTTGACCCTCTTGATCCCCTATTTGCAGGTACGAGCCTAATTGTCGATATTAAAGGAGATAATGATGGTATGGTAAGCCGTTGTAGCGCTAAGTTTGGACGTACAATTAGAGATAATCTCCCTTGGAATCATGCAGATGAAGTGAATCAGGTTTTAGGTTTGAAATCACTGTTTGCACCTGATCCAATTGATATTTATCGTCAACATGCCAATCGACTAAAATTACAAGGACTATAGAATAGCCATAAAAAAATGCGCCAAAGGCGCATTTTTTTGCTTTACAACAAAGTTAAAATTAACCTTGTTTACGAGCTGGTAACTTTTCACGAATACGTGCAGCTTTACCAGACAACTCGCGTAGGTAGTAAAGTTTAGCACGACGAACGTCACCACGACGTTTCACTTCGATTTTAGCAACGATTGGAGAGTGAGTTTGGAAAACACGCTCAACACCAACACCGCTAGAGATTTTACGAACTGTGAAAGCAGAGTTTAAACCACGGTTTTTCTTCGCGATTACAACACCTTCAAATGCTTGAAGACGCTCACGGTCACCCTCTTTTACTTTAACTTGAACGATAACAGTGTCACCAGGAGCAAAAGCAGGGATATCAGTTTTTAACTGTGCATTTTCAACAGCTTGAACTAAAGGATGTTTACCACTCATTGTGGAATCTCCAATATGTGCGGGAGAGAAGAGGTCTCTTACACCGCTGAGGATAGAGGCTAAAACGCATATCGCTCGTTTAACTTTCCCTTTAAAGCAAAATTACCCTAAAGAGCCTATTTTCAACTTAAACTCAGTTTAAGTAGTAACTCGAAGCCAAGCTTCTCGTCTGTTGCAAACACAAACTTCTAACAGTTTAGTCTTGCGAATTTTTAAGCCATTTTTTTTGCTGTTTAGTCAACTCAACTTTTTCCACCAACTCTGGTCGACGATCTAAAGTTCGTTGATAACGCTGTAAAAAACGCCATTTCTCAATATTGGCATGATGTCCTGATTTAAGCACCTCAGGCACATCTAACCCTTCGAAATGGTCTGGCTTGGTATATTGTGGACAATCCAGTAAACCATCCACAAAAGAATCCTGGATCGCAGATTGCTCGTCAGACATGACATTTGGCAATCGACGAATAATACTATCAAGCAACACCATCGCTGGCAGTTCACCACCCGATAAAACGTAATCCC
>JAXMGF010000063.1:0-4319 GCA_046347365.1 Acinetobacter sp.
CCTACTTTCTGGTTTAGTGCATGGCGACAAAGTCAGCTTACAAGCTGATCATCAGAAACTCAGTCGTTTTGTGGATGCCGCTAGTTTACTCAAACAAGGCAAACGAATCACTGATGTGCCCGAACTGGCTTGGTTTAATTCATGGCATGATGTGCATGAATATTGCGAAACCAATGATGGTAGCGATATCAAACCTTTAGTGAAGCTGGTCGATGATCATGGTACTGAGCCACTCAAGAAAGCACTTGCCAAAATCACACCGATTGAACAAGCAGATTATGTTATTTCAACTGCACACAAAGCCAAAGGCTTGGAATGGAATCGTGTGCATATTGAAGATGATTACCAATTTAAAATAAATGGCCTAGAACATAAAATTACAGATGAGGAATTAAGACTACTTTATGTTGCCTGTACTCGTGCTAAAGTAAGTTTAAATATTCATCATCTTTACGATTTAATACAACAATTAAAACGGGGCGCTCCCTCAAGTCTTCGCCAGTCCGTAGGTTAAAGCGCTTATGTTCAGGGAGAGCTTATGCAACTTGAATCAGTGCTATTTAAACATGTTGGCATGTTTCGTGACTTAACCATTGAATTTCAACCAACACAACGCCCAATTACACTTATCTTAGGTGAGCAAGCTACAGGCAAAACTACAATTTTAAGAAATATCTATCAAGCCTTAACGTGGTTTTCCGCACGTTATAAAGATATTCGTACCGCAGGTGTCGTGATTGCTGATCAAGATATTTTGTTGACACGCTTACAAGCCAAAGTTCAAGTCCAAGTTAGAATGAGCAGTGAATTAACTCATCATCTACCAGAAAGTAGCTCTGCACAAACGACTGACACTCAGAATTGTAGTTGGAAGTTATTTAAAACGTTTAACAGTCAAGGCGTTGGAATTAGCCAAGTTGAAACGCAGCAACTTGATCAAATGGTATCGCTATACCAAAAAACCAGTCTTCAAGATCCATTATTTGGATTACCGTTAATTGCGTATTATCCTGCCGAACGCTTTGTACAAGAGGTTAATTTACAAAGCAAGAATGCACCAGGAACACTACAAGATATTGCTGCCTACGATTTAACAGCGATTCCATACACAACTTTTGCGCGTTTCTTTGAGTGGCTACGGGAAATTAGTGATGTTGAAAATGCTCACTCTGCCCATATCGTCAGACGTCTTATTGGCAACGATTTCAGTCAGCAGAATCAATCAGAGGTTTTGCAGCAATTACAACAAGAACTGATGAATCATCCTAAACAACTTTCAGCACCTAATTTATATGCGCTGAAAAAAAGCTTACATACCATCTTTCCAGAATTGAATGATATCTATATTCAATATATTCCTAAACTTCAATTAATGGTGCGTTACAAAGATCAGACCATTCCCTTTCAGCAATTATCGGCCTCTCTTAAATCATGGATTGCATTGGTCGGTGACATTACACGTCGTTTATGCTTGCTTAATCCACATTGTTTCGACCCATGTTTAGAAGGTGAAGGCATATTATTAATTGATCAAATTGAGCATCAGTTAGATCAAAATATGAGTGCTGAAATTTTAGAGCGTTTGCATCAAGCATTTCCAAGACTACAAATTATTGCTTCAGGCAATCGCGATGAATTATTAGAACATGCTTTAGAATATCAATGCTTCAGGTTAGGTGATAAAGAAATTTATGAGATTAATCTTGAGAAATCTCAACAACAACTTTCACAACTCTATAATGAGTTAAGTCAATCGGAAAGCATTCCCTTGCAGCAGAATCAACACTTACTGGAATCAGAAAATTTGGTCAGTAAAGTTGATGAACTCTTTCATCAAATCCAAGCGCTTGATGAGCAAGAAAAGAGTCATTTGCTTCATCTACTTAAAATTGATGATACCCCTCAAGAGACATCACTTTAAGATTGATTGCATCATTAATCCTTATAAACTAGAGGTCAATTTTTTCTTTTAAATAGGTCTTCTGTACTGAAACACTAGATTGTAGGGATACGCATTTGATCCAAGACCAGATCTCTATCCCTGTTAGGTACACAGATAATCGAATGGAAAATATTCAATTAAATAGCGAACAAAAAACGTTGATAGACAAGTTTTAGCGACAAAGATGTTGTTAGTTTCATGTAATAACATCAGATTTTTGTTGATTTTTTATAGTAAAATAAAATTCATTTTTTACTTTCAAGTTGTGCAATACAACTTGCTCTTTCCGTTAACTTGATTGGGTTTCGAGACTTGAAACTTTGGCTTTCTCTTTGAACGCCTTAAGTCTTGGAAGAAAATCCACCATTAGGTCTCTCTCGACCTAAATCATCGACATGGATACCAGTGTGCTACCGATTATTATTTTATTACCACTCATACTTGGCACAACCCTTGTCTCACAATTGCAACGTATTTCACGGGGTATGACGGCAATTGGAGCAATTGGCATTAGCCTGAGTTGTTTTATTTTACTGCTTAGCCAAGCTGAAACGGTTTTACAGGGTAATGCCCTGCAACAGAGTTGGGAATGGCTTCCACAACTGGGCATCAATCTTAGTTTTCGCCTTGATGCATTAGGATTATTGTTCGGTTTACTCATTAGTGGGATCGGCACACTGATTTATATTTATGCCTATTATTATCTCAGCCCCAAAAACTCACTCAGTAAACTGTATCAGTTGCTCATGCTATTCATGGCAGCGATGCTTGGGATTTCACTTTCCAACAATTTGATTATCTTACTGGTATTTTGGGAACTGACCAGTATTTCTTCATTCTTGCTCGTGGGCTATTGGAGTCAATATGATGCCGCCCAACGTGGCGCGCGTATGGCACTCACGATCACAGGGATGGGTGGTTTGGCGATGCTAGGGGGCTTTGTCCTCTTAGGACAGATGGCAGGTACTTACCAGATTGACCAATTGGTGTTAATGAAAGAGTCTATTCAGCAGCATCAATTATTTGTTCCCACTCTACTGCTCATTTTACTAGGTGCATTTACCAAAAGTGCGCAATTCCCATTTCACTTTTGGTTGCCAAATGCAATGGCAGCACCTACGCCTGTTTCAGCCTATCTCCATTCAGCAACGATGGTGAAAGCAGGTATATTTTTATTAGCACGCTTAGCGCCACTCTTTATTGGGGCAGCGTTGTACCACAATATCGTAACTTTCGTCGGTTTATTCACTTTATGTATGGCAGCGGGTTTCGCCATATTTAAAGAAGATCTCAAAGGGCTTTTAGCTTATTCAACCATCAGCCATTTAGGTTTGATTGTTTGTTTACTCGGCATCGGTTCACCACTCGCTGTTGCAGCAGCAATCTTTCATATCATTAATCATGCAACATTCAAAGCTGCTCTTTTCATGATTGCAGGCATTATTGATCATGAAACAGGAACACGTGATTTACGTAAGCTCAGTGGTATCTGGCAACTTCTTCCGTTCACAGGTACTTTAACCATGATCACCGCTGCTTCGATGGCTGGTGTACCGCTAACCAATGGCTTTATTTCCAAAGAGATGTTCTTTACGGAATTACTGGCAAACCTATCAGGTCCAGTAATGATAATTGCAGCGATCGTGGCAACTTTATCCGGTATTTTTGCTGTTACTTATTCTATTCGCTTGGTACATGGCGTGTTCTTTGATGGTGGGCTTGGTAAACACGTTCCTAATAAAGATGCACACGAACCACCTCTCGGAATGCGCTTACCTGCGATTATATTAGCGACATTATGTATTCTGGTCGGCATTCTGCCTGCACTATTGGCTGGAACAGTGGTGAATAGTGTAACGCGCGCGAGTTTGGCTCAACCTGAATTTGAGGGTGTTCATTTAGCGATTTGGCACGGTATTAATGCACCTTTAATCATGAGTCTAGTTGCATTAATGGGTGGTGGTTTATTTTACTTTAGCCTCATTAAAAATCAGCATTTACGTAAAATTGACTTAGACCCTTATTTAGGTAAATTCCAAGGCAAACTTTTATTTGAATCATTCCTGAAGCATCTCTTACTTACTAGTCGAAAAATCAAACAAAAGACTGAAACAGGTTCTCTACAAAGTTATCTTCTTTGGATTGTTTTCTTTAGCATCATCATGGTGGGTTTACCCTTATTCAATCAGGGATTAACAACTGGCACACGTGAGCTTAGCCATGCTCCATGGATTGCTGTGGTCTTATGGCTCACATTATTCTCGGGCTGTTGGATGATGTTGTGGTTCCACCACGAACGGATTAAAGCTGTTTTAATTAGTGGTGCTGTTGGACTTGTCGTCACCATGGTGTTTGTCACCTTATCTGCACCAGATCT
>JAXMGF010000064.1:0-3625 GCA_046347365.1 Acinetobacter sp.
CTCGACATTCCAACAGATCGCAAATTCACAAGCTGCTCGCTCTGCTTGTCCACTACTGACAAATGCAGGATCAGGTAGAATCTCTCGATCCTCAAGTTCATCCATTAAATAGTCGACTAGACCATTTTCAAACTGCCATTCAATTTTTTCATTATTGATTTTATCGTCATAAATAATTTTTAAACCTGCCGCTAAAACGGCTTTAGCTTTCAAATTATGCTTCAATGCTTTTAGTGCAAATTTTGGACTATCAAAGTATTTTGCTTCTGGCCAAAAGCGAACGGTTGTTCCTGTCGCACGTTTCGCAACTTTACCTTCTAACACCGATAATGGTGCAACAGGTTCACCTTGTTCAAACGCCATTTGATACAAGTTACCTTGGCGTTGTACCGCAACCTCAACGCGTGTTGATAAAGCATTCACGACAGAAATACCGACACCATGTAAACCACCAGAAAATTGGTAATTATCGGTACTAAATTTTCCGCCTGCATGTAATTTGGTCAAAATAATTTCGATACCACTTTGTCCATATTCAGGATGAATATCGACTGGCATACCTCGTCCATTATCTTCGACTGACAATGAACCATCTTCATAGACCGTGACACAAATTTGATTGGCATGTCCTGCAAGTGCTTCATCCACCGCATTGTCAATCACCTCTTGCGCCAAATGGTTTGGACGTGAGGTATCGGTATACATACCGGGACGACGACGAACAGGATCTAAACCTGAAAGAACTTCAAGGGATTGTGCCGTGTATTGTGTCACTTGGTCTGACTTCCTTATTAGAGGGCTGTCGATAAAAATCGGAGTACGAAAGGTAATTTTTCTTCAAAATCATCCATTGCATGATTACCATCAGCGTCGGTTAAAATCAATGCAGATGGCTGTGCTGCATTATAATAACGTTGTGCTTGACGATAATCCAAGACTTCGTCACCTCGTTGCAACAGTACAAGAATTTTATCAGCATGCTTTAACTTCGTGTCAGCAATTGATTGTAATTGCTGCAATTGGTCGGCATCGAGTGTCCATGAATCAGTGACTTTGAGTGGGATTTGTTCAATCCCGAATAAATCTTCGAATAACTGCCATGGTTGCATAGCAGGATTAATCAGTACAGCAGGGCATCCATATTTTGCGACAAGATATGTCGCATAGAATCCCCCTAAGCTACTTCCAACCAATCTCACTTGATCGAGTGGTAAACTTTCAATCAGCTTAGAAATATCTCTTAAAACGTGTTCAGGCGGTTTATTCAAATCAGGTAAATGCACATCAGCATGCTCAACATTTGTGCAATATTGTTCTAATTGTTGCCCCTTTTTTGACATGGGGCTGCTTTGAAAGCCATGTAAATAAATAATTTGCATACGCACCATAATAGACAACAGCTTGACTTATTATCAAATAAATCACATTATTTAGGTTAATAGATAAATAAATAACAATATAAATTACATTTAAGCTTGATATTGTCTGACACAAAAAACGATAGTGCACTCCGTTCATCAGTATTCTAAAAAAATTACTTATGAAACACATAAGATGTAAGCGTTTGTTGTAGTTTATCTAAAGAATATTAAGTCAATTACTTCAAACCTTCGGTATATATCAAGGATGGGGAAATCAATATGCCAAGTTTAACGCCTCTGCATGAAACCTACTGCAAATGGGACAGTACACCCCCGAGTCAGGCAGATGTTTTGGAAGGTTTGGCGCAAGTTGTGAGCACGAGCTTAAGTGGTGTTCACGAATTGGTGCAATTAGTGCAAACAGAAGTGTTACGGACAACACTTGGTTTAAGCGCACAAAAAGCTAAAAATTTACAGAAACTTCCACAGTTACAAAAATTTTATCAATTTTCTTATGACACATTACAGAAGTACGGTAGCAGTTTTCTTGCACCAAGTTTACGTCATATTATTGAAAAATTCCCTGTGCTGCATGATAAACCCCTGACACCAACACTGCATTTCGTGGTGGGTGCATTAAACGGGATTTTTGGAGACTTTTTCTTAAAACAACACAACCCAATGGCTTTACCTATGGTGCTTTATGATCATTATGGATCATTACAACAAGGTGAATTAACTGGTCGTATTGTCATTCTTACACATGGTCTGTGTATGAATCATCTCAGCTGGTCAAATAGCCGTTATGGTGGAATTGGTGAACGTCTGCTTGCGCAACGGGACAACAACACCATGTTATATCTGAACTACAATACAGGGCGTCGTATTTCTGCAAATGGTCGAAACTTTGCCAATGTACTTGAAGATTTAGTACAACGAAATCCAAGAATCACCAGCATTGATTTAATCGGACATAGTATGGGTGGCTTGGTTTCTCGTAGTGCCCTATTTTATGGCAAACAGAATCTCTATCAATGGGTGCATATGGTTGAGAATTTAGTTTGTATTGGTTCGCCACATCATGGTGCGGCGCTAGAACGCTTTGGTTTTATTTTGCAAGATAAATTGGGCGCGTTCCCTTTTATTAGCTTAATTGGTCAACTGATCAACATTCGTAGTAATGGTATTTTAGATTTGCGTCATGGCAGTGTTCGAGATGACGATTGGGAACATAATAATGCACGTATTGGCTTTGCTGATGATAATCGTAAACCTGCACCATTACCCTCTCATATCAATACCTTCTTAATCGCAGGTACTTTAGAATTTGAGAAATTGCGTAATAAAGCACTCTCTGTCATTGGCGATTATTTGGTCAGTGTGGAAAGTGCGCTAGGTGAACATCAAAATCCACGCTTCCAACTTAAATTACCAGAAACCCATAAAGCCGTATTCTATGGTTTAAACCATTTTGAAATTCAGTACCATTCGAGTGTTGCTGAACAGATTACACGTTGGTTATATCCCGATGTTGACGAAGTCGTTGAGGAAGGTATCCAAACACATTTAATCAATGTTCCGAATAATTATACTTTTGATGATTTAGATGGCATCGTAGAAACCTGATGTCAGTCTTCTTGATCTAAAAAAAAGCCAACGTATCGTTGGCTTTTTTATTATTTAGCAACACTATAATGTCTAAACAACTGCCACAAACATACCAATAAGATCAAACTAAAATACAGCAACGACCACACGGGTAGAGATTGTCCTAAGAAAGTCCAATCTATTGCTGCACATTCGCCTGAACCTGAAAGCACTTCCTGAAATACCGCTTTCATTGGCAATGCATCAACTAAATAGTCCAAGCCTGGACCACAACTTGGCACCTTATCAGGTGGTAAATGCTGTAGCCAAACATGACGAGATGCCACGCCCACTGACCAACCGATGGATAAGGTTGCTAATAGTGCATAAAAACGTTTAAAACCATTTGAAATCGGATTATGAATAAATGCGACTAATGCAATCAATCCCATTCCAATTAAGCCAATACGTTGGAAAATACACAGTGGGCAAGGCTCTAAACCTTGCACATGTTCTAAATACAACGCAAACGAGATACCAATAATACTCGTTAGTACCAATAATGCACTAACTAAGCGGTAAGTCCATCGCATGGGAAGTCCTCTAAAATTTTAACGGTATTGCGCAAGATATTGTTCAAAGCTGATGTCGTTATCTTGTTCAAGTTGCGCTTGTTT
>JAXMGF010000065.1:0-3298 GCA_046347365.1 Acinetobacter sp.
TGCTGATCGTGGCAGAAACGATTTCCGCTCAAGCAGGAATCGGTTATATGACCATGAATGCACGTGAGTTCTTGCAAACCGATATCGTTTTGGTCGGTATTTTACTTTACGCCATACTTGGAAAATTAGCGGATGGATTGGCACGAGCACTAGAACGATATTTATTACGTTGGCATGCAGGCTATCAAAAATAAAAAGGTCAACTATATGAGTAATCTAAATTTAAATTTCTATGAAAATCCCTTGATTCAACCCCTTGGTGAATCTGAAGCATCGACTACTGCAAGCAATAGCAATGGTGCAAATATTCTGATTGAACAACTGTATAAGTTTTATGGTGAAGTCAAAGTGCTTGAGGACTTAGACTTAAATATTCAAGCAGGTGAATTTGTCGCCATAGTAGGTCGCAGTGGTTGTGGTAAAAGTACCCTACTGCGCTTAATCGCCCAACTTGAAAAACCAAGCTATGGCGCGATTAAATTTCAGTCCGCAAGAAACTTTCGTGAAGGCATCACAAACGATGATATTCGCGTTATGTTTCAAGATCCACGCCTGCTGCCCTGGAAAAATATTTTACACAACGTGCAATTAGGTTTACCAAAAGATCAACACCTACTTGCTGAAAATTTATTAGAAAAAGTAGGCTTAAAAGACAAATCCACACAGTGGCCAACTCAACTCTCTGGAGGTCAACGTCAACGTGCCGCATTAGCCAGAGCACTTTCTCATGCACCACGTATTTTATTACTGGATGAACCCTTAGGGGCGCTAGATGCTCTCACACGTTTAGAAATGCAAAGCCTGATTGAACGCCTTTGGAAAGAACAAGGTTTTACTGCAATTTTGGTCACACACGATGTGAGTGAAGCGGTACAATTGGCAGATCGAATTATTTTGTTAGATCAAGGACATATTGCACATCAATTTCAAGTGAATTTACCACGACCACGTAAGAAAACTATTGCATTTGCGCAGTTGGAACAGCAAGTATTAGATGCGGTTTTAGCCACTTAAAACCGCTTTTACCCATCTCAAAAACCACACATCAAGAACAACAACCATTCGACAATTTCCCACAATGACTGAGAAATTATTTACAAAATATATCTCACCTGTTTTAGATTTCAATAATTATCAAACACATCGTGACTGCTGGTTCAGCAACCCATGCTTTTTCGATAAAAAAATGCGGTTATTTTGCACAAATCTGACAATTTATCTTACAATGTCAATGACATTTTTTGAATCAAGCTCGCCGATGGAACAGAAAAAAAGTACACAAAAGCGCAATCAACTGCTGAATGCTGCCCTGGATGTTTTTTCCGTCTATGGATTTAGTGGTGCAAGTCTGGATGAAATTGCACAACTGGCAAATATGCATAAATCCAATATCTTTTATTATTATGAAAACAAAGAGTCGCTGTATGTTGAGGTACTCACCACCGTAATGCAAAAGTGGCTGGCACCCTTACAGATATTGGAAGTCGAACTTGAGCCAACTGAGGCCCTAACCCATTATTGATGCAAAAAATCGAAATTTCAAAAGATCAACCTAAAGCTTCTCGTTTATTTGCATTGGAAATCATTCAAGGTGCGCCACATATTCTGCCAATCCTGAAAGGTCCATTGAAAAAGCTGTTTAAACGCAAAACTAAAGTGATTGAGACTTGGCAGGAACAAGGCAAATTATCCAAAGAAATTGATGCAGAATTATTAATTATCAATATTTGGGCAATCACCCAAAATTATGCGGATTTTTCTACTCAAATGGAAATGGTCACAGGCAAGACCCTGCGCAACCGCAGTATGTATCAACGCACCATTGAGCATACGGTACACTTGATGCTATATGGTGTGTTGCCACGTTAAGTTTTCTTTAGTTAAAAGCTTTAATTTTAGCAATTGAAATACATAAGAAAAGCGACTGTGAGAGTCGCTTTTTCTTGCCAAATAATTAAGGCGATTATTCAATTAAGCTCATCAAAAATATAGAAAATTGATTAATAAACATACGTGAAACGTAAAAGATCAAGAAAAACCGTTCCATAGCGCTGTTTACTGAAACAGATTTATTTAAAACATTGATAATAAAAGGAAAAATTAAAGTGTTTCGCATAACCCGTATTATGTTAATTTTAGATAAACTTAATTTTTAATATCCATATAGCAGCTTTAAACAAAGTTAAAGAGTTAGGCCGACCACATACCCGAATTGTCACTTAAATTTGTTTAGCTTAGAGAAACTCTATATTTAAAAGCTTCATGCAAAAAAGCCGAAAATAATCAAAACCGTGTGTTAGTATTATGGAAATAATAGTACCGTTTTTGGTCTCTAAGATTTTTTTGAATCGAATATCATTGACTTAAGTCCTTATTCGTAACAGCGCTCTCAGGCCGATACAATTCTGTCTTTCCCCGCATTTTTAGCTTCATATAGAGCTAGGTCAGCTCGTTTGATAGTGTCTTTGTATGAACGATCTTCCGGCACTATAACTGACACCCCAATACTAAGCGTGACAACTGAACTGTCCACTGAAAACTGGCTTAACTCTTTTTTGGAACTGTCATGTATACGCTTGGCAAACTGAATTGCCTGCTCATGCTCAGTATTGGGCAAGGCAACAACAAACTCATCACCACCCAAGCGGCAGGCAAAATCAGTCTTCCGTAGTGTTGAGCGAAGAATGTTAGCTACTGCCCGAATCGCCTCATCTCCCACGTGATGCCCCTTGCCGTCGTTGATTTTTTTTAGGTTATCAAGATCCAACATCAAGATGGAAGTTGGCACTGAATACCGTACGTATGACTCATAGTCTAGCGTCAACTCATGCTCTAGTTTTCTTCGGTTGAAAAGGCCAGTTAGCTGATCGGTATCGCCTAGTTCTCTCAGTCTGATTTCCAGGTCGTGTCGCTTTGAAATATTACTTGCGACCCAGAGCACCACATCTTCGTCGTCCACAGAAAAACTCAGTGCCTGGATGCGTCCTTCAAACCAAATCGGTTTTTCAGGACCATGATCGGGTAGACCTTTTACATCACTGTTGCTCAATTCGTACTCTTCGATGATTAGTTCTCCTGACTCCAGAGTCCGGCCAATCTGTTCAAGAAACCAGTTGGCCTTATCAGGCTTGATTAAATCCGAAATATACAGACCAACGAGACAGGAACCATCGTGATAATAGCGCTTATCACGACCACCAAATACCGCAACGTACTTTCCACTTCGGGACAAGATAAAGGCAGGGTCTGGTAATGTATCAAGAACTATGGACATCTGCTCAATGTTAATCATGAAGTA
>JAXMGF010000066.1:0-3109 GCA_046347365.1 Acinetobacter sp.
GTACTTTAATTAAAGTTGATTTACCTGCACCATTCGGACCAATCAGCGTCACAATCTCTTTTGCCTGTAATGCAAAATCAATATTTCTTAAAATATCTCGTTCGTCGCGTCGAACAGAAATATTCTCCAACTGAATAAGTGGAGCGCTTATTGGCGTGTGTTGCACTGATGACATTTTCCAGAAATTTCAATAATGCTGTGTTGGGCAGCAAATTGGTCAGAAGCAGCAAGTTGATCGAGCTGTTGAATTAATCCTTGTGCTGAAGCCTCTTTCACTGAATGACATTCAGTGCAGATCAGAAAAGCAGCTTGATGCCCTTCACGTGGGTGGCAACAAGGAATATAGGCATTAATTGAGGTCAGTCGATGAATTAGACCTTTTTCTAATAAGAAGTCTAAAGTTCTATAAACTGTAGGTGGAGCAGCAGGGCGGTCTGCTTGACCTTTGATTTTAGCCAGTAAGTCATAAGCGCCCATTGGAGCAGAAGCATTTAGAATGAGTTCAAGCACTTCTTTACGTAAAGGTGTTAAGCGAGCGCCAACTGCAGTACACAAAATTTCTGCTTCAGCAATGCGAGCCTTAATATCGTGATGACCGTGAACACCATGTAAAGCATTGTCATGTTCATGTGAACAAGAACTCATAGGTAGACCTCATTGTTTTTGTAGAATCTATTGCTTTTCATGCGCTCATCGCCTTTATGATATTGCAATAGACCCATTATCATAACATGCAATTCAATATAACCATCTATATAAGTTGAAGCCCGACAGGCGAGCGCGACAAATCTAAAAAAGACATAGGTGTTTTTTAACTTTTGTTATATTATAACACGCTTCGCTGAGTTGAGTAATGTTGTGATGTCCCGCCTAATAGTATTTGTTTTCTTTTCAATGTTAAGCACATGGGGATGGACTCAAAGTTTAGTTGTTTCAACGCATCCAATTTATTTAATTGCTAAAGAGGTTACAGCAGGCATAGAAGAGCCTGTTCTGTTACTTGGCGATCAAACAGGACATGATGTACAACTCACACCCGCTCATCGTAAGGCGATTCAAGATGCTTCGCTGGTATTGTGGCTAGGTAAAGTACATGAAGCACCTTTAGATAAGTTGCTTAATCAAAACCCTAAAGCAATTGCACTTTTAGATTCCGGTATTTTAACGATTTTGCCTCAACGTAGTTTACGCGGTGCTGCATTGGCAAACACTGTAGATAGCCATGTCTGGTTAGAGCCAAACAATGCAGTGCGAATCGCTTTCTTTATTGCAACTTTACGTTCACAACAATATCCAGAAAATAAAGCCAAATACATGGCGAATGCAAAACAGTTTTCGCAACAAATGCTGCAGGTTTCACAGCAATATGAAAGTTCAGCAAAGCAAAACCTTATTGGTCTTATCATGATGCCTATCAAGTATCTGGAGCGGGCGCTGAACCTGAAGTTTGCAGGGGCATTAACCGATGATCCACATATTGCACCGACTGCTGCCCAGATTAAATATCTCATGGACAATCGGCCTAAAGCACAAATGTGCCTATTGGCTGAAACATCTGCCAGCAGCAGCCAGTATCGAAAATTGAACCCAGTGGTTTTCCAGCCCGTGGATGAAAGCATGCGTGGTGAGGACAATTTTGTAACAGCTTGGAAAAAATTGGCTTCAAAAACCGACAAATGCGTATTAAGTACACAAAATTGATGAAAAAAATAAAAGCCAATTGACTCTATCGTCAAAAAATGGGCTAACGAAAAAAACAGACTTAAGTCGAGAAAAGATTGCATGTTCAGGGGTGTAACTCTATAATGCCTGCGATTCAAAACAATCATGATTAAAACTTGTCAAGCAGTTATGCTGTAAGTGGGTAAAAAATGAGCCGAACTAGTCGCTTGATTGACCGACGATTAGCAAAAGCTTTGGTCTTCTTACAGGCGTGTATGATTCCTGTTGCAGCTTTGCTTGCATGGATGATGAAAGACACTACTGCTGCCCTGAGTGCTGCGCTTGGAGCGCTGGTTTGTTGGTTGGCGCATTGTTATTTTGCCTGGCAGTCGTTTAGGACAGCAGGCGCAAGAGCATCAAAACAAGTCATGCTGAATATGTATCGGGGAATGCTCGGTAAGTTTGCGATTGTGATTGTGGGTTTTATTTTAATTTTAAGCAATGTCAAACCGTTGTCAGCGGTAGCATTGTTTTGTGGGTTTATCCTCGTTCAGGCTATGTCGTGGGTTGCACCATTCTGGGTGTCACGTCTCCAGCAACGAGAATGAAACACATTTTTGAGATTTTTGGAAGAGGGTACGAGATTTTTGCAGTTCGCAGGATTCGTTCCGCTTCTTTTTAATGATTGACATTGACCAGGTGTGATTTATGGCTGCTGAAGAACATGCCCTGACTTCGACCGAGTATATCAAGCATCACTTGACCAATATGACCTATGGCAAAATGCCTGACGGTACATGGAAATTGGCTGAGACTGCTGAAGAAGCTCAATCGATGGGGTTCACTGCAATTCACTTGGATTCAATGGGTTGGTCTATCGGACTTGGTGTTATTTTCTGTTTGTTATTTTGGACAGTTGCGAAAGCTGCAAATGCTGGCGTTCCAACTAAATTCCAATCTGCAATCGAAATGATTATCGAGTTTGTGGACTCAAGTGTTCGTGATACTTTCCACGGCAAATCGCGTTTAATTGCTCCTTTATCATTGACCATCTTCGTGTGGATTTTCCTCATGAACGCAATGGACTTGATTCCTGTTGACTGGATTCCTTTCCTAGCTCAAAAGATTGGTGCAAGCGTGTTTGGTATGGACCCTCACCACGTTTATTTCAAGGTTGTTCCATCTACAGATCCTAACATTACCCTTGGTATGTCATTGTCTGTATTTGCACTGATCTTGTTCTATAGTATTCGTGAAAAAGGGATCGGCGGTTTCGTCGGAGAATTGGCACTTAACCCATTTAACCCAAGTAACCCAGTTGCAAAAGCGTTATTGATTCCAGTGAACTTGATTTTGGAATTAGTAACTTTCCTTGCTCGTCCAGTTTCGTTGGCTCTACGACTGTTCGGTAACATGTATGCGGGTGAGTTGATCTTCATCTTAATCG
>JAXMGF010000067.1:0-2933 GCA_046347365.1 Acinetobacter sp.
GCCAATTTATACCATCCAAAGATGGTGTAATTGGCACTACATTGGTTCTTTGTTATATGTTTTGCACTGTTTTGGTTCATTGTGTCTGTTTTGGAGACGAGCTGAGGTGGAAATGTATAAATATGGTGCATTTGTGAAAGCAAACATTATAGTAGACATGGGACATGGAGCCTAAAGCATTTTTTCTATAAAGAATTTCAATGTTTTAGGTATGCTTTAAAATTGTTGGTATGGTAATTGCTAATTATACATCAACAACTAACACGCACTTAACAGGTGCACAAAATTTCATTGGAGCAAATGAGCATGGCGAACAAGGTCCTTCAACTCATCAAAGAAAGTGGCGCAAAATGGGTCGATTTTCGCTTTACTGATACTAAGGGTAAAGAGCAGCACGTCACTTACCCAGCCGACACCATTGATGAAGATACCTTTGAAGACGGTAAAATGTTTGATGGTTCTTCAATCGCTGGTTGGAAAGGCATTGAAGCTTCTGACATGATCTTACGTCCAGATGCTGAAACAGGTTTTCTTGACCCGTTCTTTGCTGAGCCAACAGTTGTTGTAACTTGTGACGTAATCGAGCCATCTACTGGCCAAGGTTACGAGCGTGACCCACGTTCGATTGCTCGTCGTGCTGAAGAATATTTAAAATCTACTGGTATCGGTGATACTGCATTCTTTGGTCCAGAACCAGAATTCTTCGTTTTTGACGAAGTAAAATGGGACATCGACATGTCTGGCGCACGCCACACATTAATCGCTGAAGAAGCTGCTTGGTCTACAGGTAAAGACTACGAAGCAGGTAACTCTGGTCACCGTCCACGTGTTAAAGGTGGTTACTTCCCAGTTCCTCCAGTTGACTCTCATCAAGATATGCGTGCTGAAATGTGTGCACGTATCGAAGACATCATGGGCCCTGGTCGTGTAGAAGTACATCACCACGAAGTTGCTTCTTGCCAATTAGAAATTGGTGTGAGCTTCAATACATTAGTTCGTAAAGCGGACGAAGTTCAGCAGTTCAAATATGCAGTTTGGAACGTTGCTCATCAATATGGCAAAACAGCGACATTCATGCCTAAGCCAATGGTAGGTGATAACGGTTCTGGTATGCACGTTCATATGTCTATCTCTAAAGATGGCAAGAACTTGTTTGCTGGTGATGAATATGCTGGTTTATCTGAAATGGCATTGTTCTTCATTGGTGGTATCATCAAGCACGCTCGTGCATTGAATGCAATTACCAACCCAGGTACAAACTCTTATAAGCGTTTAGTTCCACACTATGAAGCTCCGATTATGCTTGCTTACTCAGCACGTAACCGTTCTGCTTCTATCCGTATTCCTTACGTTTCTAGCCCTAAAGGCAAGCGTATCGAAGCACGTTTCCCAGATCCATTAATGAACCCATACTTAGGTTTCGCTGCATTGTTAATGGCTGGTCTTGATGGTATCCAAAACAAGATCCATCCAGGTGAAGCTGCTGACAAGAACTTGTATGACCTTCCTCCTGAAGAAGAAGCAAAAATCCCTACAGTTGCTCATAACTTGGAAATGGCGATTGATGCTCTTAAAGCGGATCATGAGTTCCTGTTAAAAGGCGGTGTATTCACTAAAGAAATGCTTGATGCATATATCGAACTTAAAACTGAAGATGTACGTCGTCTTAATACGACTACTCACCCAGTTGAATTTGATATGTACTACAGCCTGTAATACATCCAAAATCAGAAAAGTCCGCTTCGGCGGACTTTTTTTATGTTTCTGTTTCAATTTGAATTTCATACATTTTTAATAAAAAATTCAGGTAAACTAATCCCGATGTTTTTAGTGAGCCAAGCATGCGAAATTTACGACCAAACAGAACAAGGGAACAACAGCTTCCTGCTGAATTAAAAAAATGGTTGTATGCCTCAGGTTCACTCACTCAACAACTGACAGATTTGGCAGGTGGTGAGTTTCATGTTGAACGCATTAAAGAACAGTACCAACGTTTAACGCTTGCAGATAGTCGATGGATGAAGATGCCATACCATCACCTTGCATGGGTACGAGAAACCAATTTATATGGTTGTGAAGAACAGGCATGGGTAAAAGCTAAAAGTATATTTCCAATTCTAAGTCTGCAAAAAAAAGCCCGTTTGTTTCAACATATTGGTAATAAGCCGATTGGCTGGTTTTTATTTCAAAGAACCAATCCAGCTTGCGAAAGACGTGTGATTCATCTGGAAGAGGGCTGGACACGACAAAGTTGCTATACTTGGCATGGCTGCAAATTTATTGTGCAGGAAACATTTCTGCCAGCGTTTGAACAGTTTATTCGTCAGCATTGACTCTAAGGAATCAGCATGGAAACAGTGCAACACACCACATGGCGACAACGTCTGCAAGCCTATTATTATCTCTGCCGTTTTGATAAGCCGATTGGTACGGAACTGGTATTTTGGCCCACCATGTGGGCGTTGTGGATTGCATCTAAAGGTATTCCTGATTTAAAAATCCTGCTGGTAATGACGCTGGGCGTGATTTTTATGCGTGCAGCAGGCTGTGCCATCAATGACTTTGCCGACCGTAAAGTCGATGCTCATGTAGAACGCACCAAAACCCGTCCTTTAGCCACAGGGATTATTCGTGCCCGTGAGGCAGTTTTTGTATTTTTGGGATTGGTTGTGGCCAGTGCCTGTCTGTTGTTGTTCTTGCCTTTAGAGACTTTTTATTGGTCATTTGGTGCATTGTTTTTGGCGTTTATCTATCCTTTTATGAAGCGCTATACCCATTTACCTCAGGTATTTCTGGGTGCTGCATTCTCATGGTCAATTCCCATGGCCTATACCGCAGTGGGGCAAACACCTGATTTAACCTGCTGGCTTTTGTATTTCGGCAACTTGGCGTGGACAGTGGCTTATGATACACAATATGCGATTACTGATCGT
>JAXMGF010000068.1:0-2843 GCA_046347365.1 Acinetobacter sp.
TAGTGTGGAACGTTGGCGGCGCTATAATTCAAAAATAGAAAAACTCAGTTCTACTGATGAGTTAACAGGGCTGTTGAATCGTCGTGGGGTGAATCAGATTATTGATTTACAGATGCAGCAGGCACAAATTACCCATCGAGAAACATCATTGATTATGGTGGATATTGATAATTTTAAAAATATTAATGATCAATATGGACATCATCAAGGAGATTTGGTTTTAAAACATGTCGCAAATATACTGCGAAAAAATTTACGAGCCAGTGATGTGATTGGACGTTATGGTGGTGAGGAATTTGTCATTTTATTACCATTTACTTCTATTGAAAATGCAGTGTCGGTGGCAGAGGTATGTCGTAAAGCATTAGAGCAGACCGCAGTTGAAGTGAAAGAAAATGAAATGCTTTATATCAAGGCGTGTTTTGGGGTAAGTAGTACAGCCTTTAGTGGTTTTGATTATACAGGCTTGTTTGAGCAAGCAGATCAGGCGTTGTACGATGCGAAACACAATGGTAAAAATCAGGTCAGAACGGCATTTACGTTATAATTGAGTTGGGGAAATCTTGTGAAATTGATACAGAAAAATGGTCAGCCTCGTTATGGGCGTTTTGATCAGATACCTTCACAGATCAATTTGGATGACTATATTTATAAAACGCCTTATGGCCAAGTACTAAAAGGCTGGCGCAAGCAGCTTAAATATAAAAAATTTAAATTCTGTGGTTTACAACATGAGCATTACAGCATTGGTATTGCGATTGTCGATCTATCATGGGCAGGGCATGGCTTTTTCTATGTTTATGATCATCTTTCTAAAAAAGTAATCGAATGGAATGCGATTCAGCCATTAGCGTTGAAAACCCAACTCGATGAACAACCTTTATTTAGTCAAAGCTATTTTAAAAAATCCGCTTATCAATTTGATATGCAACACGCCAATGGTGTGCGTTATATCCAAGTGACCAAACATGGCGAAGTACAACTGAAAGCGCGTATTTTTTGTGCAGGTACGGATGCTTTAAGTTTATGTAGCCCAACTGGGATCAATGGCTGGACGTATACACAAAAACAAACCACTTTGGCAGTAGAAGGCTTTTTTATTAGCCCAGATCAACAGCAGATCGAGTTCAATGCGTATAGTCTTGCTGCACTCGATGATACCTGTGGTTTTTTACGACCTGAAACCGCTTGGTTTTGGTTGTCTTGTCAGTTCCGTGATGCAAATGATCGCCGTATTGGCTTGAATCTCGCATCAGGTGTCAATGAAAGTTTTGGTAATGAAAATGCGTTGTGGGTCGATGGTCGTTTATATCCACTCACTGATATTTTATTTGAGCAACAAAATGAAAATTGTTGGTCAATTCGTTCTTTAGATGAGCGATTAAATTTGCTAGTTGAAACGGGTTGGTGTCGTTTTGAGAATATTAACCTACGTTTGATCGGTAGTCAGTTTAATCAGTGGCAAGCGAAAGTCTGCGGTACGATTGAACATGAAAATGTTGAACTGGTGATGTTAAATCAAGAATATGGGTTGTTAGAACAGCATTATGCGAAGTGGTGATAATGACAGAAAGAATCCCCTAAATTCAAAGGGGATTCTTTTGATACGTGAATTAAAGCCCTGCTTGCCAAAAAGCTTCACCCGCAGCAATTGGATCATTGGTCTTCGCTAAAGTATCAACCCAAACATCATATTGGCGAATAACAGGATGTTGATTTGGATGGAAATCCTTTTTAAACCAGTCACTATATTGAGATCTTTTTGCAGTCAAAATACCGTTACGACCGAAGAACCATGGTAAACCTTTACGTGCCATATCAAAGCGTTGTCTTAAATTAAAACCATCAGTTTTTAGCATGACATCTGTACGATACAAAGTAAAACCAAACATCATCACTGTGGTAAAGAGCAGTGCAAAACGTCGAGTTGCTTCTGGTACATCACCGACTTGCTTCATCACATCAAAAGCAACATCACGATGTTCCATTTCTTCAATCGCATGCCAAGCGAATAGCGCACGAACAAATGGATCTGCCTCCGCTAAAGTCTCTTTTTTACTATAAAAAGTATCTGCCATTAACGCAGTTAAATGCTCTGCGGCTGCGGTCATGGCAATGTTGTATTGAGCTGAACGGTTTTTTAATTCAAATCTAAAAATCTTTTTCAACCGAGCAGTGAACTGATCAACAGGCATACCTTGTTCTTTCATGATCTGATTCATTTTGTCATGTGCAATACCATGCTGTGCTTCCTGACGAATAAAATCAGCCACACGCTCTTGCAAATCAGGATCATTAATTTTGTCGCGGAATAAACGCACACATTCAATAAAATAGCGTTCGCCATCAGGGAAGGTTAGGCTTAATGCATCAAACATACGAGTACGAAATGGATCACCACCAAACCAAAAACGTGGCGCCTGATCTAAATGAAAATCTAGTTTTGTTCTAACAACTGGCTCAACTTGATAGGAAACATGTGCATTCATTTTTTGCTATTCCTTGTCTTTTCTTCATGAACTCAGTATGGAAAAAGTCCGATGAAATGTTTTGACAGTTACAGCCAAGTTTTATACAAATAACGACAGATCAGGATGAGATCGGCATATGTCAGTTAAAATTATTATTGGATATTTGCGATTGTTTAATCGTGTTTTACAACAAGAACAAATTGATTTGTCTAAAGTTGTTGCGCCTGAGCTTTGGCAAGCTTTTCATACTTGCTTGGAAAATCCAGATGAGCATGATTTTGATGTCGAACGTTATGCGTTGCTTTTGCAATCGGCACAAGCTTATTTCCCTCGACCGATTACATTAGTATTGGCTGAACATGCCAACTTGCA
>JAXMGF010000069.1:0-2766 GCA_046347365.1 Acinetobacter sp.
AGGTTCTGTTAAACTTTCCTTTATGCTGAAAAAGGGGGAGAATTCCATACCACTGTGATTGAGGGGGGCGGATTTTTAACAAAGCTATTCCTGTACGTCATGGAAATATTGTTTATGATGAAGAATATGTTTTTTTAGCCCTTGAATCAGATCAAATTTAGCTTTGGCAAAGGATACAAAATGTCTGAACAGATCCAGCTACCCAATCAAACCTTTCCAGCCACTCAGGGCGAAATCAACCTAGCCGAACTCACAAATGAATGGCTGGTATTATATTTTTACCCAAAAGATTCAACCCCTGGCTGTACAACCCAGGCGGTTGGCTTTTCCTGCCTAAAAGACCAGTTTGATGGATTGAACTGTAAGATCATTGGTGTATCCCGCGATTCAGTCAAGGCACACCAGAACTTTACCGAAAAACAGGCACTGACCATTGACCTGATTAGCGA
Source organism: Acinetobacter sp. (assembly GCA_046347365.1). GTDB lineage: Bacteria > Pseudomonadota > Gammaproteobacteria > Pseudomonadales > Moraxellaceae > Acinetobacter. The sequence goes on from JAXMGF010000069.1 coordinate 450, forward strand.
TAAGGAAGAAGTGCTTTGTAAACACTTCGATGTGATTAAGGAAAAAAATATGTATGGCAAACAGGTGATGGGTATTGAACGCTCTACCTTTATTTTCCATAATAAACAACTGGTTAAAAGTTATAGAAAAGTAAAGGCGGCGGGACATGCCGAACAGGTGCTTGAAGATTTAAAAACACTACAGGCAGCTTCGTAAACCCTGAATACAAGAGGCAAGTTTCACTTGCTTTTTTATTGAGGAAAAATTGCTCGCCTGTTTGGGCTTGGGGTATGATAAAAACGTTAAAATAATTCAACCAAAGGCATTTAAATGAGTCAGTTCAAGGTATTTATCTCGTTGCCTTTTTATCTTTTTATCTCAGCATGTGGGGCGAGTTCAACCACGATGCCACAGGATATTATCGCCACCGCCATGCCCCAAATTCAAAAACCCGCCCTGGAAATAAGCTGTCAGGATTTACAGAATCCAGCCTATCAGCAGGTCATCATGAATGCGATTAATGAAATTCGGCAACATCCACGTCAATGTGGGCAACAATATTTTGCTGCTGTGGCACCGCTGAGATGGAATAGCGGTCTGCATAGGAGTTCTCTTGCCCACGCACAGGATATGGCGGAACATAATTTTCTGGGTCATAGCAGTAGCACAGGCTTGAATTTAAGGTCACGTCTTCAACTGTATCAGGTTAAAACGCGCGGTGGCGGTGAGAATGTGGCACGCGGCCAAAAGAATTTGGATGAAGTCATGGCAGGCTGGGTCAGCAGTCCTGTGCATTGCAGCAACCTGATGCAATCAAAATTTACCGATTACGCAGTTGCCTGTAGCGTTGATCAATCGGAAAAACCCAAGGCATACTGGGTGCAACAATTTGGTGTTCGTTAAGAGGAAGCCTGATGCAGTCTGGTACATTCACTAACCCCCAAATTGAAAAAACAGACTGGTAAACTCTGGGACTGAGCATCACCAATCCATTTTCAGACCGAATCATGTTTTGGAAAGATGCTTAATCCTCTTCCCCACCCTTAAGATTCATCGATATTGGAACGATCATCTTTATCAAAATGTTGCTGCAACTTCTGATAAACAGATGATTTTAGAAATTCTTCCAGAAAGCGTATCGTTCCTGCTGGGAAAAACTCAGTTTGAATCTCTCCCCGATAATAGGCTTCTCGCATAGGCGTGGCTGAAATAGAATCTTTTAAACTATCCAACTCAACCATCTGCCATTCTGGAAATAAAGCTAAATAATACGAAGATTCATCTTTGAAGTGACCAATCAAACCTACTTTTGCATTTGGCTGAACCACTTGATTGACCAATGTTTTGACTTGTTTGACCCATTTTTCATCGTTATACACATCAACCACATGCACGAAATGAATCCGTTTCTGCTCATCTTCTGAAAAATTAGACAGAATCATTTGCTCACGTTCATGGGCTAAAAATGGGTTTTTGATATTCCGTTCTGATTGCGCTGAACCCAATGCCAAGATCACGTTCTGACTTTGTTGTAATGCAATTTCAATGGTTTGTAGATGTGCTAAATGAAAAGGCTGAAAGCGTCCAATAAAAACAAGATAGTCAAATGTGTACATAGGCGTAATTTCACTTTTTGTGAACTCATCAGTTGCGCCATTTAGGTAAATATGCGACATAATGAGGACACTTAAAAAATCAATCTGGATTAAAGCAAGGATAGTACGATGACACTTAGCTGTATTCAACAACCTCATCAACATTTGCAAGCAAATTTAGAAGATGGCGTACTCACCTTAGCCATTAACCGTTCAGAAGCAAAGAATGCACTTTACGGCGAACTTTATCTATGGATTGCAAAAGCATTAGATGAAGCTGATACAAATAAAGATGTACGTGTTGTTATTTTCCGTGGTGCAGAACAAGATTTTACTGCGGGTAATGACATGAAAGATTTCATGGGCTTTATGCAAAAGCCGTATGAAGGCAAAGCAGGCGATCAACCACCATTTGTGTTATTAAAAGCTGCGGCTCGTTTTTCTAAACCACTGATTATTGGAGTGAAAGGCGTAGCAATCGGGATCGGTGTAACGATCTTATTACATGCTGATATCGTATTTGCAGACAATACTGCCCTATTCCAAATTCCATTCGTAAGTTTAGGTCTTTCTCCTGAAGGTGCTGCGAGCCGTTTATTGGTCAAACAAGCAGGCTATCAGAAAGCGGCTGAATTATTATTCACAGCGAAGAAATTTGATGCTGCAACAGCAGTAAAAGCAAATCTCGTGAATGATGTCGTTGAAGATGTTTATGCAACCGCACAACAAACAGCTCAACATT
>JAXMGF010000007.1:0-49204 GCA_046347365.1 Acinetobacter sp.
TTGGTGACTTTAGATATGCCGCAACCTGTAAGCTTTATTCATGCTTGCCGCAACAGCCAAGTGCATGCCATGAAAAAGCATATCCATGAACTAAAAGCAAAATATCCACGCCTGAGCACATTTACTGCCTATGAGTTCCCACATGAAAGTGATGTGCTAGGTGAAGATTATGACGTTGCTGGCCGTCTGGATTTAGCAGCGATGGATGCCGCTTTACTGCCAATCAATGCAGATTACTATCTCTGTGGTCCAATGCCATTTATGGCAGAGCAACATAAAGCTTTAGTTGCTCGTGGCATCCCTGCTGAAAATATCCATAGCGAAGCATTCGGTACGGGTGGCGTAAAACTCAGCTAATCGGTGCTGCGTTTTGCATAGGGCTAGTCTATGTTAGACTAGCCCTTTCTGTTTAAAGCAATAGATTGAGTGAAAACCCATGCAACTCAATAAGTTTACTGATTATGCACTCAGAATCTTAATGTATGTCGCTCGTCCGAGTGATGTACCGTATACGATTGCAGATATTGCACGGGACTTGCATGTATCCCAAAACCATTTAGTGAAAATCGTTCACTTCATGGGAAAACAGCATTGGATTGTAACGATTCGCGGCAAAGGCGGTGGACTTCGTTTAAATCCAGAAGCCAAAAGTTTAAAACTAGGTGAAATTGTTCGTATCCTACAAGGCAATCATCAAATCGTAGAATGTAATACGCCACCTTGTGTTTTACGCTCTCATTGCGGACTGAAAAGTATTTTGGATCAAGCTTTAGAATGTTTTTATCAAAGCCTAGATCAATATACACTTGGAGAAGTGGTGCAATATGGCATTCTTCCCTCTTCTACAAATTCAAATATTGATTTTTTACAACTCGTTCAAAAAGCCTAAACATCAAGATTCGCACGAATCTCTCACATCCTTTATAATAGTTGTTGCTATTTCAATTCAAAAAGTAAGCTTCTATGCGTCGTAGTGAAAAATCGAAAGACACCAAAGCCAAACTCGCACCTAAACAAAAAATCAGTTATGAAAAAAAGACTGATCCTGCTGTAACCGCGTATGCAGTGCAGTCTTTGACTTGGTTACGCCAAGCTGAATTTTTGATGAGTGCACCTAAACTGGATTTGTGCGTAGAAGATACAGGTTATGAAATCGCATTTGCAGGTCGTTCCAATGCAGGAAAATCGAGTGCAATTAATGCTTTAACCAATCAAAAGCAACTCGCACGCGCTTCAAAAAGACCTGGGCGCACGCAAATGATTAACTTTTTTAGCTTAGGTAATCCAGATCAACGTTTGGTCGATTTACCAGGTTATGGTTATGCAGCTGTACCTGAAGCCATGAAAATCGTATGGCAGAAAGAACTTGAGAACTATCTAATCCATCGTAAAAGCTTACAAGGCTTAGTACTGTTAATGGACATCCGCCATCCATTACAACACTTTGACTTAATGATGCTGGAATGGGCACATTCACGTCATTTGTTTGTGCATATCCTGCTTACTAAAGCAGATAAATTAAACCGTGGCCCTGCCAATAAAGTACTATTAGAAATTAAGCAGCAGTTGAAGAAAATGAAACTTGATTTCTCAATTCAATTATTCTCTTCACTCAATCGAATTGGTTTAGAAGAATTGGCAAGCGTCATGGGTGGTCGTTTAAATTTCACACTTGATCAACCAGCAGAATTTGACCTTGATCAGATCCCAGAAGCTTCAGAAATAGACGTAGAAGAATAAAAAAGCAGGAGTCTTCCCTGCTTTTTTATTTCTTAAATCGCATCAACTTGATTCAACTTCTGCTTGCTTAGCATAACGATCAACAACAACACTGATCATCATATCACCCTGTACATTCACTACTGTTCGTACAGTATCTAATACTCGATCAATCGGTAATAAAATCGCAATCGCTTCCGCAGGCAAACCAACTGATTGTAAAACCATAATCATGGTCACCATACCTGCGCTGGGAATACCTGGTGCTCCCAATGAAGCAATCATGGCAGTTAAACATACGATAATTTGCTGTGTTAAGCTCAAGTCCAAGCCCATCAAATTTGCAATAAACAAAGCAGCGGCTGCCTCATAAAGTGCAGTACCATCCATATTTAATTGTGTTCCTAAAGGAATCACAAATCCTGCCGTCTGTGGTCGCACACCTAAATTTTCTTGTGCACATTTCATACTGAGTGGCATCGTCGCGGAACTTGAACTGGTCGCAAATGCAGTGACCAAAGCTGTGCGTGCACCTTTAAAGAAAGTGATTGGATTCATTTTGCCAAAAATCCAAAGTAATGCCGGCAAAACAACAGCACCGTGGAAAATCGTTGTTCCTGTGACAACCACTGCGAATTCCACTAAACGACTTAATACGGAAAGATCTTCGGTCGCGATCAATTTAGCAAGCAATGCAAAAATACCGATTGGCGCTAGCTTCATCACCCAACCCACAAGCATCATCATCATAACAAAGAATTGTTGGCAGGTATTTCGAACCAAGCTAAAGCTTTCACCCCCTTTGACTAATGCGACTCCAAGGAATAACGCAAAAACCACAACTGCAAGTACATTACCCTCACTCAATGCTTTAAAAGGATTGATCAAGGTATTTTGGATAAAACTGGTCAGAAAGCTTGAAGGCGTCAGCGTATCTGGCGTCTGGTGGTTTTGCATGGCTTCTTGGAAGATTTGAATATCTACGCCTTTGCCTACTTCAAATAGATGTGCACAACTGATTCCTAAAATCAAAGCTAAGGTTGTTGTCGTGAGACAACTCAATGCTGTAATTTTCCAAACTCGTCCAAATTGCCCACCAGCCTGTAAATTTGAAACACCTACAACGATCGAACTAAAAATAAGTGGGATGAGCAACATTTTTAGTAAACCAATAAAAATACTGCTTAAAATCCCCAGCCCATACAAACTATGTTCAGCAAAACTAGTCTGCGGATACAAAGTTAAGAAGAACCCATATATAACACCCAGTACGGCTGCGATTAGAATTTGTGTATTTAAATTCATTCTGATTAATAAAATATTTTAGCTTGTGGGTACTATGGCACGCTCACATTGAAGAATCGAGCAATTTTTTGTCACAACCTTATGACAAAAAAAGCCATCTAAACGATGGCTTTTTTTGAATTTTTCAAATCTAATTTACTGGGTTTCAATTTCTCTCAATCGAATTAGACCCTCTTGCACAGTGCTACATACCAGCTGACCATTCTGCCACATGCGTCCAAAATTCAGACCACGTGAACTGGCACTAATCGTTGCTTCCATATCGTAAAGCATCCAATCATCAGCACGTAACGGGCGATGGAAGTAAATGGTATGATCAATGCTTGCACATTGTAAATTTGGCGAAATCCAAGATAACCCGTGTGGACGCAGTGCTGTGGTCATCAAAGTAAAATCTGAATAAAACGCAACGATGGCTTGATGTAATGAAACGTCATCAACATTTTCTGCAATACGATCATGGGTACGAATGTAGTGCGCATAATATGGTGCTTCAGGCTGCGGCTGAAAAGGATTAACTGGTCGAGTTGGTCTGATTTCCACATGACGTTCGCGCATAAAACTGGTACGTGCATTTTCTGGAACGAAATTGAGCATACTTTCTTTTAATTCTTTCTCAGACTTCAGCTCTTCAGGACTCGGATACTCTGGTTCTTTATGTTGATAATTTAAGCCTTCTTCTGGATTGGCAAAAGATACCATCGCCGAGAAAATTGTACGTCCATGTTGGATCGCACGCACTTGTCGACTTGCAAAACTTTTACCATCTCGCAATGGATCAACTTCATAAATGATCGGTGCATCGACATCACCACCATATAAAAAATAAGCATGCAACGAATGTGCTGGACGATCTGTAGTATAGGATGCGGCCCTTAACGCCTGCCCTAGCACCTGCCCACCAAATACCCGTTTACCGACCAGATTGCGACTATTGCCTCGGAAAATATGTTCTTCAATCCGTTCCAGCGTCAATAATTCAACGAGTTCTTGAGTCAAAGCATTCATGTAACCACCTTCCAACACCAATGAGGAGAAATCAACCCATGCATAAGGACAGTTATAGTGCCACAATAAAACACTGTTTCTAGCTCATGCACAGGGCAAAGTCAGGACAATTCAGATCAATCGTTATGAGCAGCCTGACTTGATTGTGCCATAAATTCCCATAAATATACTCAGGATAAAATGATTTGTCCGTCACGTTATTCTTATTTATAACCGCTAAAAATACGATTTTTAACGATAAAATCTACCAAATACGCTATATTTTGTCAGAAAATAACATATCGTTTTATGTCAGAATAACGCAGAATGTCGTGCTCATCATGGCTTACTGTCAGGATTATGATTTAGGAGTCTGTAATGTCCAAGACTGGATTTGGTCAAATGTATCGCCAACTTTCGAGTAAGTTACTTGACCTTGTGGTCACTCCACATGTTCTTGGTGAAGTTCCTACAGAATCAACAACAACTGAGCAAAGCACACCAGATTCAAATAAAGTGATTTGCTATGTACTACAAAATTATTCACGTAGTAATGCTTTGGTAGTTGATGGTGAAACGCGTCGCCTTCATCTAAAGCCAGCTTTAGATGCCATGAGTTTTGGAACTTATCATGAAAAAAACTCGATTCTATTTTTACATCAAAATGAAAATAACTTTTTTAATACTCAAACATATCCCCCACGCCTTCTACAGTTGATCGAAGCATTAGAACAAAATCAAGAAGTAGATGTTCAATTAGTTCCCGTTACAGTACTTTGGGGACGTTCACCAGATAAAGAGGATTCATGGTTTAAACTGTTGTTCTCCGATACTTGGGCAACGCCTGGGACAGTCAAACAACTGGTCAATATTGGTCTACATGGTCGTGAGTCTTATTTAGAGTTCCATGCACCGCAATCCTTGCGTGAACTGGTAGATTATGCCAAGAGACATCATCCAAACATCTCTCCTGCCACGTATATCGCAAGTTCACTAGATGGCTACCTAGACCAGCAACGCGAAGTGGTACTTGGGCCTGACTTGTCAGACCGCCGCAACGTGATGCAGTCTGTCATTAAGGCACCCGATGTACAGGATGCCATTCGCCGTGAAAGCATTCAGCATAAAATCAGCATGCTTGAGGCAGAACGCCGCGCAATTGGCTATGTCAATGAAATCGTTTCTGATTATTCAGCGTCAGCAGTACGCTTCGCAGATATGGCTTTAACACGATTATGGACACAACTGTATGACGGCGTTGAAGTTCATAATTTCAGTACAGTTCGCGAACTTGCGAAAGACTATGAGATTATTTACACACCCTGCCACCGTAGCCATATTGACTATTTATTACTGTCTTATGTGATTTACAAACGTGGCTTGATGATTCCATATATCGCTGCGGGTGATAACCTAAACCTACCTTTTGTAGGTCAGTTATTACGTGGAGGTGGTGCATTTTTCATACGCCGATCTTTCCGCGGAAATGCACTATATACATCTGTATTCAAAGAATATTTATACAGCATTCTATCACGCAATACGCCTATCGAGTACTTCATTGAAGGTGGTCGTTCACGTACCGGTCGCTTGCTACCACCGAAGACAGGCATGCTTGCAATGACCGTACATGGTCATTTACGCGGTCGCGCCAAGCCAATTGTTTTTGTTCCAACATATATCGGCTACGAACGCCTGATGGAAGGTTCAACTTATGTCGGTGAGATGCAGGGTAAGCCAAAAGAAGCAGAATCAATTTTTGGCATCGTCAAAACTTTACGTAAAATTGAAAGAATTTTTGGCAAGGTACACGTCAATTTTGGTGAACCTGTTTTCCTTGATGATATTTTAAAGCAGCATAATGCAGATAAAATTCAGATCGAAAAAAATGATGCGCCAATTCCAGCAGAAATTTCCAGTGTGGTGTCAAGCTCAGCCAACCTGATTCTGGAAAACATCAACCGTGCGGTGGTGATCAACCCTGTTTCATTATTATCTTTGATCTTATTAGCAACACCAAAACATACATTAGATGAAGAGATCTGTGCCAAACAACTTGATATTTATCGTGATTTAGCGACTCAACAACCGTATGATGAACGCACGCAAGTCACTTCTTTATCAGGTAAAGAAATCATTGCTTATGGTTTAAAGCTCAAACTGATCAAACGTGTGCAGCATGTTCTAGGTGATATTATTGCCATAGAAGACAATCAAGCCGTTTTATTAACCTATTTCCGTAACAACATCTTGCATGCTTTTGTCTTACCATCACTGGTTGCATCATTGGTTGAACATAACGGTAAGATTAATAAAACAGATTTAAGCAATGTGATTCGTACATTGTATCCATTCTTAAAAGCTGAATTATTCATGAAGTGGAAAGCTTCTGAATTGCAACAGCACATTGATAACTATATCAACGCACTTGTTAAAATTGGTCTAATTTTCCAAGATCATGATGGCAACTTATTTAGCCCAACACCAAATAGCGAAGAACACCAGAAACTTGTGACCTTGGGATTGCCAGTTAAACAAAGCCTGGAACGTTATTACATGACGCTTGCACTGATTACCCAGCGTGGTTTCTAGCGTATCTCCACCAAACGAGTTGAGGAGGCTGAGTCACTTATTGGGTCAACGTCTGTCTGTGCTGTATGAATTTAACTCACCAGAGTTCTTTGACAAGGCACTGTTCCAAAGCTTTATTAAGGTGCTAACTCAGCGAGATTATATTCGCAACAATGAACAGGGCTTCATTGAATATGATGACAACTTTAGTGAGATGGCAGCAGGTGCTCAATTGGTGCTGGATGAGGCGACCTTGCAGATGTTACAACACATGCAACATTTACAGATAAAGAACTTGCAACCGCTTTAGAAGCAATGGCTTTATCAACAGGCAAAACGTCGTTTAAAACGCAAAAGCAATGTTTCGGTATTCGCTTCTGATGGGTTAATCAAAAATTTGTCTAACCCAATTTATTCACCAACACTCTAAATATTTCGGATCATCTAGACACCTGAATCGTTTGATTAGCTCGACAAAATAGGCATCGTAGTAACCTGAATCCACATAACGATTACGAATCTTAGCAACCAGCGCCTCATAGCCCTGCTTTTCATAACCCGAAATATCAGCCCAATAATACGCTGGTAAATATGATTTTTGCCCCATTGCATTGCTTGTGCAGCTAAAACATTACTATTTTTTACAAACCAAGTTCGGATTTGGTGTCCAAAACCATTGGGATACGCTTGAGGTCGAATCACAATATTAATTGCAAGAAATACGCGACTGGAAAATTGACAACTTGGGTCGATTCACCAAACTCTTTTTTCAAGTTATAAGGAGTAGCTACGCCATAGCAATACGCAGGCGCAGCCAGAATATCGATCTTCTTTTTCTTGAAAGAATCAACTGCCGTAGCAAAATCCACATAAACAGGTTTTGCCGATACACTTTGTACCAATGCCAATTGAGGCGGATTATTTTCCAAAATACCAATGGTCTTATTCTTTAATTGTGAAACTTTCCTGATCTGCTGAGTATTCATGGTCATATATGCCGTGCCAATTGGAATCATGCCTAGCACTTCATAATTTTGATCTAGCATACGTTTTTCGACATTTGGATTGGTCAATAACTGCAACAACATACGTGCAACACGATTGTTTGAAATCAAACCAATTCCACTGGTACTTCCCATAAAATGGTTGTAACGATAGGTATGAAAATTAGATGCCACTAAACCTGAACATTTATTTTGATCAAATGCCTGAATCGCATTTTTTTCATCCTTAAAAGTATCAAACTTTAACTGAGTTTTATGTTGAAGTGCATAGAGACGAATATCTTGTAAACGACGACTAATATCGCCCTGAGTGCCCAATGGATCAAACACACACCATGTTTGTGCGCCCGCCCAACTTGTTGTTGCTACCAACCCCAGCATCATCGTAAAAATTATTTTTCTCATATCCACCCCTTAATGCCTCATCACAAACCATGTGCACAACTCAGGCAGTTCCTTTACGGAGTCTGTTGGTATTTTATCATCAAAATCTATACCAACTATTCAAATTGTCTTGCAGTTTAATCTCATTATTTTTCATTATCATGTACCGACAACAGCGTCTGATAGTCATTAAAGCAAATCTGATGTTCAAATTTAAATCCCGTTTGTGGCAATCGAGTTGCATAAATTCGCTTCCCAGTTACTTGCTCAGACAAAAGTTGCAACTGAGGCAAGTTTAAATATTGTTGAAACCAACTTAATATTTCATGCATGGGTAAAGGATTGTTATTACTGATGATATAACTTGATTCAACAACATCTATAACAGCTAATAATGCTAAAAACTTGGCTAAATCATCGATATGAATTCGATTACTAAAATGTATCGTTGGATAAGTCAGTGTTTGTTCAGCAAGCTTTTTTAAACGAGCAATTGAGGTCCCATAAATTCCTGCTGGTCGGACAATAATGCTCTGATGTGGATAATGTGATTGCCACAACAACTCCATCTTCCGAAGCAGATGTCCCTGCTCATCGATGGGTTGAATGAATGATTCATCATCGATTCGCTCCCCTGCATTTTCACCATAGACTCGTGTCGAAGAAACGATGATGATACGTCGAACAGGATGATTTTTGAGAGCATTAGCAATCGGTTCAACGCTATCAACATAGGTTTGTTGATATGCTTCTATGCCGCTCTGCGAAGGTGCAAGAATGACATAAACCAAATCAATTGGATCAAGCTGAGTCAAATCTAAATAATGTATATCTTGAATATAGTGTCTTGCATAACAATCCATTTTTGGACTACGGCTAATTGTGCTAATGTGGTGACCTTGCTCAAATAAGTGTTTAGCAACGCGCTGAGATGTTTTACCATAACCAATAAATAAAATATGCATATACACCCTTGAATAGAGATGACTTCAGTCCAGCAATTACAAGGTGTTGGTGCCGCCGCAGCAACCCTATTAGAAAAGCTTCATATTTTTAGCACGGATGATTTGCTGTTTCATCTTCCTCGTGACTATGAAGATCGTAGCACCATTATTCCAATGAATCAGCTGGTTGTTGGACGAAGTTATTTGCTCGAAGGTGAGGTTCGATCCGTAGATTTTCCTCCGGGCAAAAAGAAATCACTTGCAGCCTTATTACAAGATGATTTTGGCAAGGTCACTTTACGGTTTTATCATATTTATAAGGGATTAACTGATCGCATCAAAATGGGACAACAGCTCCGAATATTCGGTGAAGTTCGTGTTGGAGCACGCGGTCTTGAAATGTATCATCCAGAAATACAAGTCATCCAACAGCATACGCCGTTACCCAAAACCCAACTCACGGCAATTTATCCTAGCACTGAAGGTCTGACGCAGCCTAAATTACGTGAATATGTTCGTCAGGCGTTACAACATCATAGCGATGACTTGGCTGAGTTATTACCGACTAAATACAGCAACGGCTATGAACTTAAACAAGCATTAGAATATATTCATGAGCCACCTGTTGATGCCAACATGCAACAACTCAATCAAGGTTCGCATCCTGCCCAACAACGATTAATTTTTGAAGAGCTAGTCGCCCATCAAATTAGCCTATTAACACGCCGTGCCTATATCCGCCAAATTGCTGCACCTCGTTTTGATAGCAGTAAAATCTTGGCTAAGGCATTATTAGATGGTCTTCCTTTTCAAATGACCAATGCACAAAAACGAGTTTCTAAGGAAATCTTGCAAGATCTCAAGCAAAATCAACCGATGCTCCGCTTAGTCCAAGGTGATGTAGGAGCAGGTAAAACACTCGTTGCAGCAGTTGCAGCCTGCCATGCACTAGAAGCAGACTGGCAAGTTGCACTGATGGCACCGACTGAGATCTTAGCAGAACAACATTATTTAAATTTTAAACGCTGGTTTGAGCCACTGGGCATTCAAGTGGCATGGCTGTCAGGCAAGCAGAAAGGCAAGGCACGTGCTCAGGCCGAACAACAGATCAAGCAGGGTCATGCCCAGTTGATTGTGGGTACTCATGCACTGTTTCAGAACAATGTCGAGTTTTCCAGACTCGGTCTGGTGATTATTGATGAGCAGCACCGTTTTGGGGTTGATCAACGGCTTGCCTTACGCAACAAAGGTACAGACCAGTTCACACCCCATCAGTTGGTGATGACTGCAACCCCAATTCCCCGCACGCTGGCTATGAGTGCCTATGGTGATCTGGACACCTCAATTATTGATGAACTGCCACCAGGACGCACCCCGATTCAAACCGTAACGATTCCACTGGATCGGCGCGAGCAGGTTCTGCAACGTATCGCAAGCAATTGTCGGGAGGGCAAGCAGGCCTATTGGGTCTGTACGCTGGTTGAACAGTCTGAAACGCTGGATGCACAGGCGGCCGAGGCCACCTATCAGGAAATTAAAGAGCGCTTTCCAGACATCAACATTGGGCTGGTGCATGGTAAAATGAAAGCAGATGAAAAACAGTCGGTTATGCAGGCCTTTAAGGACAATCAATTACAATTACTGATTGCCACCACGGTGATTGAGGTCGGCGTGGATGTACCCAATGCATCCATCATGGTGATTGAAAATGCAGAACGGCTGGGACTGTCGCAACTGCATCAGCTCCGTGGTCGGGTGGGTCGGGGCGCAACCGCAAGTTTCTGCGCCCTACTCTATAAAACTCCATTGTCACAGAATGGACAGGAACGCCTTTCCATTTTACGGGAAAGCAATGACGGCTTTGTGATTGCTGAAAAGGATCTTGAAATTCGCGGTCCAGGTGAGTTGCTGGGCACCAAACAGACAGGGGATATGGGCTTTCGCGTGGCGCGTCTGGAACGTGATGACCATTTACTCAGCCAGGCACATTATGTGGCGGCACAAATCCTCAAGGATTATCCACAACATGCTGACGGCCTGCTCAAACGCTGGCTGCCTGAAGCCCCAAGATACGCTTATGTTTAAATTACTTGGCACATCCGCCCAACAGGTTTTTGATTATTTCACGCCATGTAGCCTGTGTGACATTGGGATCAAACAGCATTTTGGTGTTTGTCACAATTGCTGGCAACAACTGCCGTGGTTGAAACAGCACATTACCCGTAACCAGCAACAGGTATTTGTTGCCTGTCATTATCAATATCCGATTGACCGCATTATTCAACAGTTTAAATATGAACAAAAACTGCATCATCAACGTTTATTGAATGGCCTGTTGCTACAGCTCAAGCTTCCCAGAGTTCAGGCCATTGTGCCAATGCCAATTTCCACAGATCGTTTGGTAGAGCGCGGTTTTAACCAGAGCCTACTATTGGCGAAAGCACTGGCACACAACCTGAATATTCCTGTCTGGCAGCCTGTACAACGTCTGGCACAACACTCACAAAAAGGCTTTTCGCGTCTGGAGAGGCTGGAAGACATTGAGCAGCAATTTATTAGCAATCCATCAGGAAAAATCCGCTATCGAAAAGTGCTGATTGTGGATGATGTGGTGACTACGGGAAGCTCCATTACCGCCTTGTCACAGGCACTGGAACAAATCGGCTGCCAACAAATCTATAGTGTGTGTTTGGCGGCCGCACAACATCGTGAGTCTAGCTTACAAGGTTTTGCTGACACCATGGAATCACCACCTCTTTAGTCAGCGGTGCCAATATTGTGGACTGATCATCCAAATAGAATTCATACAATTAAAACCGTTTTATATAACTGTCATGCTGCTAAAGTAGACTATGTAACAAGATTTTTAACAAAATAACGTTTAGGCAAGTGTTTTTCAGCCCATCCTTGTCTAAAATACACGCTGACTTTCTATCTATGAAAGCAGAAAGTCTGATATTGACTGCGCGAGGAAAAAAGACATGCTTGAAGCCTTTTATGCCACAGAGCGCGGTAGTCTAGAAGATGCAACCATCAACGGCAGCTTTGATCTACACCCTGAACTGGTGTGGATTGACCTCATCGCCCCCTCGCAGGAAGAACAACAATGGGTGCTGGATGCCTATGACCGTAACCTGCCCACCTTAAAGTCACTTGAAGACATTTCCTCATCGGCGCGATTTTACCGTGATGACGATGGTATTTTACATATCAGCACCTATTTTTTAACAAAGAATAAAAACTATCAGGTGGATGGAGATGCGGAAGAATCATCCCACATGCTGGCAATGGTGCAAACAGTTGCGTTCATTCTGCATAAAGACCGCCTGTTTACCCTGCGCGGTGAAAAGCTGGTGGCGTTCCGTGCGTTCCGTGCGCGTGCGCGGCGCAATGATTATGACATGGACTATAAAGATCCAACCTGGATTTTATTGGGCCTGCTTGAGGCAAAGCTGGATGAACTTGCGGATATCCTCGAAGATATCCACAAGGATCTGGAAAGATACTCAACCGAAGTGTTGAATAACCATCACCGTGAAAAGGTGCTGGATCTGGATGACATGATTACGCGTCTGGCACAGCAGGAAGACATGCTCGGAAAAGCCCAGCTGTGTTTGATTGACCTACGTCGGGTACTGACCTTTTTGTCTCGTCCACGCGCTTTAGGCAGCCATATTTATGATGCCGATATTCGCGAGTTAAGTGATGTTCGCTCGCTGGTGGAACATGATGCTTTCCTGTTCAGAAAGTACGATTCTTGCTCGATACCACCTCTGGATTCATTAACAAGAACAGAACGACACGATTCGTCGATTCTCGATTTTCGTTTTCCCCATTTCCAATTGGTTCTATCTAAAGTCAGTTGCACTTTGTCGAATGAAAACATATTGAAAATCAACTGAGAAATTTGACGATAATCAAAATACTGACCTGCAAAGAAGCGCTGCATACGTCGATAAAATGATTGTGGCAAGCACTTGATGGGCAAGGCTTTAGATGCAGAAGAAAGATTACATGTCTGTTTTACAATTAATGCAAGCATAATCAGTGTAAAACATTTTACATGTGACTTGTTCCACTTTAGATATTTGTTTAAGATGAGATCTAACTCATTGAAATGTGTCATCATATTCGCCTTCAGAAAACAAGTATTATGCCATTATTTCAATGAGTTATCTTTTTTTGTCGTGTACAAAGCACATTTTTAAAATGCAGCCCTTTACTTTCAGGTGTCTGACGCAGCCATTGCACCAATACCGCCAAAGATAAGGTATTACCATTTTCAAGCTGAGCCAAATCAACCACCAGAGGGAAAACCTTGTGCTGTTGAATATGCTTTAAGCCAATCTGATAAATCTGTTCCGCATTTTCAAAGTTAATCGTTTTGGAAACGATTAACCGCTGGTCAATATACTGAATCACCCATCACCACCTTATTTTTTGCTTACGGCAGCATCTGCATCTGGTTTAAATGTTGCAATCGCTTTATTGATATCACCACCATTACGCTGAACTGTTGCAGCAAACTGGTTACGGAACTGTAGGCCTAAATCAATCCCTGAGACATTGATATTACGCACTTTCCACTGACTGCCCTTGTCTATCAACTGGAACGATACAGGAATCTTTTCACCATTATGTAGGAAGTCCAGCGTCACCACAGGGTTTTTGCTGTTTGACGCTTTATAAGGACGCATGGTGTAGCTTTGATTGGTATATTTCGCGAAAGCACTACCATAGTTTTCAATGATCACTTCACGGAAATTCTTTTCAAACTGGGCACGCTGCGCCGCATTTGTGTACTGATTATTGGCATAAGTACCCAGTACAATACGGGTAAATGACTGTGAATCCACATAAGGGTCAAGGTTGTCACGGATAATTGCCTTAACCAGAGTCGGGTTATTCTGCAATTTTGCATGATCTGTCTTTAAACGGGTAATCAGCCCATCAGCAACACGCTTGACAAAATCAGGTGGAGTTTCTGTTGGTGCTGCAAATGCTGTGGTTGCAAGCATAGCCGATAATACGCTTGCTGTTAGCGTTTGTTTCAATAATGTGTTCACGGACAATCTCCTAACCTAAATTACTCAGCGAAAGATGGTTCTGCTTCAGCGGCGGCTGGCTGCGAAGTTGAACCCTCTGTTGCTGTTGAGCCAGTTGTGGCTTTACCAGCACCACCTGTAATAAATTTGCTAATTAAATCTTCTAAATCCATCGTACCCTGGGTATTTGAAACCACGTCACCACGTTTCAGGTAGTTCACACCACCACCTGGCACCACTTTCAAATATTTCTCACCCAGAAGACCATTGGTTGCAACCATAATATAAGCATCCTCATCCAGACTGGTGATGGAGGTCATGTTGCGGATGAGTTGCTGTTCCATTTCTTTTTGTTTCGCGGCATCCGCCTGCTCATAGTCAGAACTATAGTGTAGCTCTTCCAGTGCGTTCTTTTGCACTTCCTTGAGTTGCTCTGGACTAAAGCTGGTCAACTTACCATCAAGGTCAAACTTGACTGTTGCCAGACGTGACACTGGATCAAGGGTAATGGATTCTACACGGCCAATGGTGACACCACTCATGGTTACCTTTGCGCGTGGTTTTAAACCATTCACATTATCAAACTGCGCTGTCATGCTGTAGCTGTCACGTAAATTGGTACCCACCAAGCCACTGACCTTCATCGCAAGAAAAAATAGAGCAATACCGAAGATAATGACAAAAATACCTACGGCCAGCTCACTAGTACGTGATTTCATTAAATCCCTCCGAACATGACCGCAGTCAACACGAAATCAAAACCTAATACACAAAGTGAAGAATATACGACCGTTCTGGTCATTGCAGTCGCGATACCTTCAGGTGTCGGGTCACAGGCATAGCCCTGATAGACCGCTACCCATGTACAAATCAGGGCAAATACAATACTTTTAATAATGGTGCCATTGAAAATGTCATGCCAGAACTGCACGCTGCTTTGCATACCACTCCAGAATGAACCTTCATCAGCGCCCAAGAAATCAACACCCACCAGCTTGCCGCCAATAATGCCAATGGTTGCAAAAATCACGGTGAGCATTGGCAGACTGACAATCCCTGCCCATAAACGTGGGGAAACAATTTGACGAAGTGGATCAACCCCGATCATTTCCATACTGGCAAGCTGTTCACTCTGCTTCATGGAACCAATTTCAGCGGTCAATGCTGAACCTGCACGGCCTGCGAACAGCAAGGCAGCCACCACAGATGCCAGTTCACGTAATAGTGTCAGTGAAATTGCTGTACCCAGCATCGCCTCACTGCCAAAGGTGACCAGAATGCTATACATCTGCAAGCCAAGAACAGCACCAATAAACAAGCCTGAGACTGCGATAATCAGCAGGGACATCACCCCAACACGATACATCTGGTACACAAAACGCTGAAAGCCACCTTTAGATGGCATGGAAAATAAAACTTGCAGCAGCATCAGTGCCGCAGCACCAATTCCCTTTATTCGCTCAATAACGAGTCTACCTAGCCAGGCAATCGCATTCATGGACGAACCTCGTTATCTAAATATGCTTGGTGAGTAAATTGATATTCGACAGGTCCCTCAACCGAACCTGTTAAAAACTGGCGCACAAATGGTGATGCGTGATTTTTTAATTGTTCAGGTGAACCTTCACCCTGAATTTTACCTTCCGCCACCACATAAATATAGTCAGCAATCGACAGTGTCTCTGAGACATCATGTGAGACAACAATGGTCGTTAAATCCAACGCTTCACGCAGGGAACGGATTAAACGGGTAAGCACCCCCATCACTATCGGGTCCTGTCCTGCAAAGGGTTCGTCATACATGATCAGTTCAGGATCAAGTGCAATGGCACGTGCCAAAGCCACACGGCGGTTCATACCACCCGAAAGCTCAGTTGGCATCAACTGCTCAGCCCCACGTAAACCGACGGATTCAAGTTTTAATGCCACCAGTTCTGAGATGAGGTGTTCTGGCAATTTGGTATGTGCACGAATTGGGAATGCCACATTTTCATACACTGACATATCGGTAAACAGTGCACCACTTTGAAATAACATGCCCATACGTGCACGCGCAGCGAATAATTCATGACGTGACATTGCAGCAATATTTTTGCCATCCAGCAAAACTTCGCCTTGATCAGGGCTCAGTTGTCCACCAATCAAACGCAATAGAGTGGTCTTACCTGTACCTGATGGTCCCATAATGGCAGTAATTTGACCACGTCGAATTTTAAGGCTGATATCGTCATAAATGACGCGTTCTCCTCGATTAAAGCTCAGGTTTTTAACTTCAATTAGGGCTTCGCTATCGAGAGGAGATTTGTTATTCATAATGGCATTCATTCCTGCACTTTTTATGCACGCATACTATACACTGAAAGACTAAATCGTTGTTTTTATTTTGATGAGCGACGTATGAAGATTATTAATTTATGTAGTTATTTTTTGAGACGACCTGACTGGTGGTTTGGCTGGAATTGACATTTACGGAATCGGCGTGATTGGCACCAAAAAGTGCATAGGCGAAAAACAGGCCATTACACAGCATCAAAATGACAAAAAGGCATGGCAGTCCATCATTGCATATGAAAAACCACATTTGACTCAAAAGACTTTTATTTTGATTAACCCTTTTCATTTCTTATACAAAATTTGAATTAGCACACATTTTGACAATCTTACCTGACTAATCGCAAATAAAAAAGCCAGTTTTACAACTGGCTTAGTTTTTCATCGGTTTCTATCGATTAAAAGTCATTTTTGCGACGACGGTCACCACCGAAGCCACTTTCACGTGCTGGACGATCACCAAAATCACGCTTTGGACGGTCTTCACCACCGAAACTACGTTTTGGGCGGTCTTCACCACCGAAACTACGTTTTGGGCGATCTTCACCACCGAAACTACGTTTTGGACGGTCACTGAAACCACCCTCGCGTTGTGGACGATCACCAAAATCGCGCTTTGGACGGTCGCCGAAGCCACCCTCACGTTGTGGACGATCACCAAAATCACGTTTTGGACGGTCGCCGAAGCCACCCTCACGACGTGGTTTATAGTCTACGCGATTACCACGGTTGTCATCATTCGCGTCAAAACGTGGCTTATCATTGAAACCACCCTCACGACGTGGGCGATCAGAATTGAACTCACGACGTGGACGGTCTTCACCACCAAAGCTACGCTTTGGACGATCATCAAAACCACCCTCACGACGTGGGCGATCAGAATTGAACTCGCGACGTGGACGGTCTTCAAAGCCACCCTCACGACGTGGACGGTCAGAGTTAAACTCGCGACGTGGACGGTCTTCACCAGCAAACGCTGGACGCTCACCACGAGGTTTGTCATCGAAGCTACGACGTGGACGATCATCACCGCCTTCACGACGCTTAAAGTTACTTTCACCTTCAAAACGACGACCACCACCAAAACCACCACGACCGCCGCCATCACGACCACCACGGCTACGACCACCGCCATCACGACCACGACCACCACCATCACGACCTGAACGAGCAGGAGGTGGAGATGGCTCTAAACCTTCGATTTCAGATACATTTAAACGTGCATCTAAATAATCTTCTAAAGCACGGATTTTGCCACGCTCACGGTAAGTTGCCAAAGTAACAGCTTGACCTGTACGACCCGCACGACCTGTACGACCAATACGGTGTACATAGTCTTCATTTTTCATCGGTAAACCGAAGTTGATTACGTGTGAAATTGTTGGTACGTCTAAACCACGCGCTGCAACGTCAGTCGCCACCAGGATTTTTGCACGGCCTTCACGAATACTACGTAAACGACGGTTACGAACGGTTTGAGGCATTGCACCATGTAGCGCAACAACCGAGTGACCCGCTTCAGCTAATTCTTCAGCAAGCATATCTGTATCTTCTTGCGTGCTTGCGAATACAACAGCTTGATCTACTGATTCGTCAGATAACCAATGCGTAAGTAATTTTTTCTTGTGTTCGAAACCATCAGTCCAATGTAATGTTTGCGTTACATCAGTATTGGTGCTGTGACCAGTTTCGATTGCAATACGTTGTGGATCATTCATCATACGCTCAGCAAGACGAATAATACGATCTGCAAATGTTGCAGAGAACATCAATGTTTGTTTACGGTTTGCAGCTAATTCACCAATTGCTTCTAAGTCTTCAGAGAAACCTAGATCAAGCATACGGTCAGCTTCATCAACAATTAATGATTCAACTTTATCAAGTTTAATTTGACGACGGTTTACAAGGTCAAGTAAACGACCTGGAGTCGCAACAACAACCTGAGCGCCTTTAAGCTGTTGAATTTGCTTACCAAAAGGCATACCACCCATAATTGCAGCAATACGAACACCTTTCATGTGACGTACAAATGCAATCGCATCTTGGCTAACTTGTTGAGCCAATTCACGTGTAGGAGAAATAACCAAAATAGTGGGTTGTGTTACGGCTTTCATACGGTCTTTAAAAGAAACAAAAGCTTCTTCGCCAGCTAAAGCATTCAATGTAGGGAGTAAGAATGCAGCTGTTTTACCAGAACCAGTCTGGCTTGAAACTAATAAATCTTTACCTGCTAAAGCAGCGGGAATCGCTTGTTCTTGCACAGGAGTTGGTGTGGTAAAACCTAAACCTTCAAGCGCTTGTTGTAAGGTTTCGTGTAAAGAAAATTCGGCAAAAGTTTTGCTCATAGAGAGTTTCACCCTAATGGGTGCTCCATTTTAATAAATACAAAAAATAGACATCGGCAACAAGCGGCAAAGCGACTCAAGCTGAATATAAATACAATTCAGTGGCAATCCGAATAACGACGATGTGGACTAAACGCACGCTTGATTACTGCCTCAACCTGAAGAATCGCTAAGCGATTTGGGCGCAAGATGTGGTCCTCTCTATGGACAGCGAGCGCATAATATGAATAGAACTGAATGTTCAGGTAATGAACTGGAATTTAAGTGCGTGGGCGGATTATAGCAGAATAATTTTAAAAGTCACCTTTTTTAATAGGTTTTTCTATTGAATCACCTTTATTATTTGTATCTGACCGATTGCTAAAGAAATCATGACCAAGATAACTCTTTAATTATTCTCAAGTCCTCATAAAAAACCCTCAAATATTGAGGGTCTTTTTAGTAATCTATAAATTATTTTGCAGCTTCACCCCAAGCTGGAACAACCGCCTGCATCAACGGTTTTAACATCTTGAGTGAACAGGCAATCACCTGACCATTGTCAAATGAATCATTACCACCACGTGCATCAACGACTGCACCGCCCGCTTCCTTTACAATCAACTCACCCGCGGCAATATCCCACGGTTTTAAACCAAGCTCAAAGAAACCATCAAAACGACCTGCAGCGACATAAGCTAAATCTAAAGCAGCAGAGCCACCACGACGGATTTGCGCGCCTGATTTAGTTACAGCCAACAAAGAAGCGAAATGCTGTTCTGCATAAGATACGATTTCACCGTTGCGCTTTGCGCGGTAAGGATGCCCAACCGCAAGGAAAGTATTTTCTAAAGAATCTTTTACATTGACACGAATACGGCGCTGGTTCATGACTGCACCACGGCCACGGCTTGCAGAGAATAATTCATCACGCACTGGATCGTAGATCACACCGTGCTGAGTTACGCCTTTATGTTGTACAGCGATAGAAATACAGAAATGAGGAAAACCGTTGATAAAGTTTTGAGTACCATCTAAAGGATCAATCACCCAGCACCAATCTGCATCGTGACCTTTACCTTCTTGCATGCCAAACTCTTCACCAAGGAAGCTATGGTTTTTATAACTTTTACGAAGCGTATCAATTGTAAGTTGTTCGATATAACGGTCAACACGCGTTACTGGACCATCAATGCCTTTTTCTTCAACTTGTAAATCGAGTTTATGACGATTTTGATGTGCCTTTAAAAGCTCTTGACCAACTGTTTGAGCCGCACGCGCAGCCATAACCACCATAGGTTCCATTGAACACCCACTACAAATTTGAAGATTTTGACAAAGAATAATGCATAAAAGCCCCTATATTCTATCAAATATAAGGGCTTTTAGGTAAAAAATGTTTGCGAAAGATTATTTTCTAATTTACAAAGCGTTAGCGATCTATAACCAAGCTTGTTCTATTGAAAGTAAAATACCTTTGGCATCTAAGCCACAGTCAATGAGCATTTGCTGATGAGTTGCTTGATTTAAAAATGCATCTGGCAAACCTAGATTTAAAATTGGCTTAATGATTTTAGCGCATGCTAAAAATTCATTTACTGCACTTCCCGCACCAGCCATAACCGCATGTTCCTCTACAGTCACAAAAAATTTTGTGTCAGTAGCTAAGTCACGAAGTATCTGCTCATCTAATGGTTTTACAAACCGCATGTTGACCACACGTACAGCAACCGAATGTTTACTTGCAAATAATTCTGCTGCTTCAACTGATGCTGCAACACGGCTACCAAAAGCAAGGATACTGATCTGCTGATCTGCGTCCTGATTAAATTGCGCAACGATTTCAGCTTTACCAATTTCTAAAGCAGTCATTTGTTGTTGAATTTCTACACCTGTACCGACACCACGTGGGTAACGAACTGCTGTTGGACCTTTATAATGATATGCAGTGTGTAGCATTTGACGACATTCATTTTCGTCTTTTGGCGCCATGATCACCATGTTAGGTACAGTACGCATATAGGCATAATCATATGCACCTGCATGGGTCGGACCATCTTCACCAACCAGACCAGCACGATCAATACCGAAAGTCACATCCAGATTCTGTAACGCAACATCATGGATCAACTGGTCATAGCCGCGTTGTAAAAAGGTCGAATAGATTGCTACAACAGGTTTTAAACCTTCACACGCCATACCCGCGGCTAAAGTCACTGCATGTTGTTCAGCAATCGCAACGTCAAAGAAACGTTCAGGGTATTGCTTTGCAAACTGAACCATCCCTGAACCTTCACACATCGCTGGGGTGATTGCGAGTAAACGATCATCTTGCGCTGCTTCATCACATAACCATTGTCCAAACACGTCTGAGTATTTAGGCGGTGATTTTTTTGCAGGAGCAGATGCTGTAGGTGCAATTTTAGTAATCGCATGATAGGTAATCGGGTCTGCTTCAGCAGGCGCAAATCCTTTACCCTTTTTGGTATAAATATGAACTAAACGAGGGCCTTTACGTTTTTTAAGCGCATGAAAAACTTGTGTGAGTTGCTCAACGTCATGCCCATCAAATGGCCCAAAATAATCAAAACCAATCGCTTTAAATAAGTTATCCGCTGCATCTGTTGCAGACTGATGTAACCTTGAGTTATAAGTCCACTTCGGATGTGGCTGAACATAGGCTTCACCCTGTTCATTGACATTAATCAACTGACCTGTTTCCCAAATCGCCGCCAAATGCTTGGCAAAGCCGCCTGTACTGCAGGAGATCGACATATCATTGTCATTCAGCACCACAATCAGGTCGGCATCATGGGCAACCGCATCATTCATGGCTTCAAATGCCATACCTGCGGTCATTGCACCATCACCAACAATTGCAACCACATCACACGGATCTTTTTGATAACGACGCGCAAGCGACATTCCTAGACCCGCAGAAATTGCTGTTGACGAATGCCCTACACCAAAGGTATCAAATTCAGATTCTTCACGCGCAGGGAAAGCGGCTAAACCATCTTTACTACGAATCGTAGTAATTCGCTCACGACGCCCCGTCAGTACTTTATGTGGATATGCTTGATGACCCACATCCCAAACTAAACGATCATCTGGTGTATTGAAACAGTAGTGCAAAGCAACTGTCAGTTCAATCACACCTAAATTTGCGCCAAAGTGGCCACCGCTTTGCCCTGCCGCATACAAAATATATTGACGCAACTCATCCGCCACTTGTGCGAGTTGGCTTTGCTCGAGCTGACGTAATTGTTGTGGATGATCAATTCCATCTAACAATGGCGTAACAGGACGTTGAGTTGGAATTTCGGTATACAACATAATGTGGCAAAGCCTTTTTAAGCCTGGCAAATCCGAAGCTGGGTTAAATGGGGGCAATCATACAATTAAATATGATCTACCTTCAATCAGCCACATGGGCAAATGATGTCGTGCTAAACATTCTCATGCCAGTCTCGGGGACTGGCTGGCAGATTATCCTGAATTATGTCACTGTTTATCAACCATTATTGTGTGCTTTGTATGAAAAAGAAAAACTTATGTGAAAAATCAGAAATTCCAATTCACGCAATCTTCACACATTCAGCTATACTTTGACTGTTTTTATTATCATAGTGAGCGTTCTGTGCCAATTGAATTTGTTGCAACATCAAGGCTACCAACTGCTTTTGGTGACTTCAATATTTCCGTGTTTCAAGACCCAGCAACGGGCGAAGAGCATGTGGCGCTTTCCAAAGGACTAGAAACTGCACCAAATCAGCCCGTACTCGTGCGTATCCATTCTGAATGTTTGACTGGTGATGCCTTTGCCTCATTGAAGTGCGACTGTGGACCTCAGTTACAAGCCACACAACGAATGATCAATGAAGCGGGTCAGGGTGTGATTTTATATTTGCGTCAGGAAGGTCGTGGGATTGGCTTGACCAATAAAATTCGTGCCTATGCCCTACAGGATCAGGGGCATGATACAGTCGATGCCAACCTGTTGTTAAATTTGCCTGCCGATGCCCGCCGTTACGATATGTGCAGCATTATGCTGGATCATCTGCAAGTCAAAGAAGTGAAGTTGATCACCAACAATCCTTTAAAATTAAAGGCATTGACTGATCTTGGCATTAATGTAGTGGAGCGTGTTCCACTTACAGTGGGCCGTAATCCATTCAATGAACATTATTTAAAAACTAAACGTGAACGGATGGATCATCTTTATCAAAAGGATGATTTTTGAGTATAATTACTCTTCTGTATATATTTTTAAAATTAACATACGAAGAGGGATAATATGACCACTGTTTCTATTCAGGGGAAAACTTACGGCATCTATCAATTTACAGGTGAAGTGGTTGATAATAATAAACAACGAGAAACTCGGGTACATGGCGGTGGTGGTGCAACCTATAATGGGACAGGCGGTACAGCTCCTGTAACTTCAAGTACCACGATTCATGATCAATTTTTTCTCATGGATGATAATGGTCAGGAGCATGATGTCACCTTATCAAACTGGAATGTCACCTTACGCACAGGTCATCGCATTCAAATAATATGGGTGATTCCAGAAAATAAGCAAGAAGGTCCTTATGTAGTTGTTAATAACTTAAATTTAAAGAAATTCCAGCGAAATGATCCTGTAATTGGACAACTTGCATCAGATCATTATATAAAACCCTTTTGGGCTGGTGTCGCAGGAATTATCGTCATTAGCTTTATGATTAAACTTATTTTATTACCTATTTTAGGTATTATCGGTGCATTCATCTACATAAAGAAACGTAATCAGGTAATCACCGAATTAAAAGCTGCTGTTGAAAAAGAAATGATTTAAATTCCTTACTTTTTTTATGGATTTTATGTTTTGATATAAGCAATTCCTAGATCACTTTAAGAGGATCATCATGCAGCATCCAACTTCAGCTGATATTCACCGTGTTCGTGAGTTTTTACTCGACCTACAGGCACGGATTTGTGCAGGATTAGAACAACAGGAACGTGCAGGCGGTGGAACCGCTGAGTTTATCATTGATGATTGGCAACGAACCGAAGGCGGTGGTGGTCGTTCCCGTGTTCTGCAAAATGGTGAAGTGATTGAAAAAGGTGGGGTCATGTTTTCCCACATCAATATCAGCAAGCTGCCTGCTTCCGCAACTGAACGCCATCCGCAGATTGCGGGCGCAAAGGCTCAGGCTTTGGGTGTGTCACTGGTCATTCATCCAAAAAATCCAAATATTCCAACCTCCCATGCCAATGTCCGTTTATTTGTGGCTGAACCTGAGGGACAGGACCCAGTGTGGTGGTTTGGCGGTGGTTTTGACTTAACCCCGTTCTATCCAGATGATCAGGATATTTTAGACTGGCATCAAACTGCCTATGACTTATGTCAGCCATTTGGTGAAAATGTTTATGCCGAGCATAAACAATGGTGTGATGATTATTTCTATTTAAAACACCGTGATGAACAGCGTGGCGTGGGTGGTTTGTTCTTTGATGATCTCAATCAATGGGATTTTGAAACCTGTTTTCAATATATGCAGGCTGTTGGTAATGGTTATTTAGCAGCAATCCTGCCAATTTTTGAAAAGCATCGTGAGCAGCCATATACCGAAGCTCAGCGCGAGTTCCAGTTGTATCGTCGTGGTCGTTATGTTGAATACAATCTGGTTTATGATCGTGGCACCTTGTTTGGTTTACAAACAGGTGGACGAATTGAATCGATCTTGGTCAGTTTACCTAATCTTGCAGGCTGGTCGTATCGTCCTGAATGGGATGAAAACTCACCTGAAAAACGTCTCACTGATTATTATTTAAAACCAAGAGACTGGTTGGGTTTGCAAAAGTAAAATAGATCATCCCTGACATAAAGTCGGGGATTTTTTTGTAGCATAATTTGCATTTCAACCAAAATGACGTACAATTATTAAAAATAAGTACGTCAATAGGGCAAATAATGAATACAAAGTTGACTTTAAGACTCAATGATGAATTGATAGAACATGCCAAGCAGTATGCCAAACTTCATCACACTTCTGTTTCTCAGTTAGTCGCAGAATATTTTTTACAACTTCAAAAAATACAACAGCAAGTTGAACATTCACCACTGCCTAGCATTACTCAACAACTCAGTGGAATTTTGAAAGAGCATGATGTAACAGATGTAAAAACAGAATATTACGATGCTTTAGAGAAAAAATATCAATGAAAGTACTATTTGATACCAATATTGTTTTGGATGTCCTATTAAAGCGTGAACCTTTTTATACATCGGCTAGCCAACTGATGAGCAAAGTTGAACAACAGGAAATAGAGGGATATTTATCTGCAACAACAATTACTACAGTATTTTACCTTTTGGCAAAATCATTAGATAAAAATGCAGCTCAACATTACCTAAAACTCATTTTACAACTCTTTCAAATTGCAGCAGTGAATC
Source organism: Acinetobacter sp. (assembly GCA_046347365.1). Taxonomy (GTDB): domain Bacteria; phylum Pseudomonadota; class Gammaproteobacteria; order Pseudomonadales; family Moraxellaceae; genus Acinetobacter. Next base: position 25,057 of record JAXMGF010000007.1, read on the forward strand.
AAATAGTGATTGAACAAGCTGTTCTATCCAATTTTAGTGACTTTGAAGATGCGGTCTTATATCAGGCAGCAAAACAGGCACAATGTGAAATGATTATTACCCGAAATCTTAATGATTTTAAACTTGCGTCCATTCCTATAATGACCGCAGAGCAGTTTTTAATTCATCATATGCAATAATCTTGCAGCAACATCCACATATTTATACACTCGTTCAATAGCTATCTCATCTAAACATTTATCATGACCAAACAATTTGCTGTAATTGGAAATCCAATTGAACAATCCCGCTCACCAGAATTACATCATGCTTTTGCAGCCAAAACAGGTGTTGATTTAAACTATAAAAAAATTCTTGCCCCGCTGGATGGCTTTGAAAATACTGCAAAGGATTTTTTTGAGCAAGGCGGTGCTGGAATGAATGTGACTGTTCCCTTTAAAGAACAGGCATTTGCCTTATGTGATCAACTGACCGAACGCGCCAGAATTGCCAAAGCCGTGAATACCTTATGGATGCAGGATGGCAAACTTTTTGGCGATAATACCGATGGTCAGGGTTTAGTTGCAGCCATTCAGGCTTTGGGCTGGAATCTTGCCAACAGTCGCATTCTGATTTTAGGGGCTGGCGGTGCGACCCGTGGTGTGATCTATCCACTGATGCAGGCAGGTGCAAAACAGATTGTCATTGCCAATCGTACACTTGCTCGAGCTGAACAATTGGTCTCAGATTTAAAAGATGCTGTACCACAGGCAGAATTACAGGCGATAGGGCTGGATCAACTTTCTGGTGAGTTTGATGTTGTGATTAATGCAACGTCAGCCAGCTTAACAGGTGATACGTTACAACTGCCAGAAACCCTACTTTTCCATCATGCCTATGAAATGGCGTATGGCAAATCCTCCAGTTTTCTGGATCAGGCTCAGGCACGTCAGGTTCCATCCACCGATGGCTTTGGTATGCTGGTTGGACAGGCAATTGAGGCCTTTTCAATCTGGAATGGAGTAAAACCTGAACTCAAAGATTTTTTATAATCGCTCAGTAAAATTCAGAAAAAAGAACCTGCCTATTGCGCAGGTTCTTTTTTTGGGGATTAAATTATTTGCTGCTCAGCATTTTCTGATAAACATCCTTAAAGACTTCATAATCAATAAACTCATTATGCTCAGCCTTTAAGTTCTTGATTGACTTCTCAGACAGCTGGTTTTTGCGTGCATCCACATAAACCTGTCCCAGAATATTGGCTGTTTGTTCCAGGACGTTTTTTTCATCAGGATATGCGCCATTTTCACGTTCAAACTGGATTTGATACTGTTTGGCAAAAATCTGCTGTGGCTGTTTATATTGTGCCTTTAACTTTTTCAGGGCCTGACGATCCTGATCACCACGCATGGCATCGTTCACAATACGGTCCACCGCCCGACCCAGCTTGTCATCAAACTGGTCTTCCTGTTCAAGGTGGTGCTTGCCTTGTAAACCCTCAATCGCTTTCAGTGCCTTGCCCTCTGGGTTATACACCTCCTCATCCGAGTACCAGTAGGCGTAGACACTGGCGATCTCCTGCAACTCCTGAGTGGAATAACGCTGCACAACCTGTGGCTGGCTTTCAGTCAGCTTGGCAATAAATACAGCTTTATAGGTTTGTTCATAGGAATGGGTTGCATCATAACGCTGTTCCGCAATCACTTTCAGTTGATCATCCAGAGACAAAGTATAAGGCTGTGCAGCGCGCTCCTGAATGCCAGACTGGCCTAGTTTTTCCGAGAAGCTACCAATTGCCTGTTCCAGCATAGAACCCTTGCTTGCTTCCGCCCATGTTTTTGCACGTTTCAACTGTGCCTGATCAATCGGGGTGGCTTTGCCATAGTTTGAAATCTGCATATCCGCTTTCAGGTTAAAGCGCGACTTGAATTCTGGTAAGGCATAGTTCAGGTCATAATCCAGTTTAATCGCACGTCCCTTTGCATCCAGTCCCACATCCATCACAAATGGATTGCGTTGACTCACTGGCGGTAAGGCTGCATCTATGTCTGCCTGATGCTTGATCCAGAGTGCCTTAAATGCCTGATCATCAATAAACTGGTTTTGGTCATACGCTGCAAATATCTTTTCCAAGGCTTGCAGTTTTTCCAGATAAGCTCCCAGGCGTGGCGTGGTCTCCTGACCCAATACATCCACTTCGTAAACAGTTTGGCAATACTGCACATCACCATAAGTGGTTTTAGCGGTATTTTGCAGTGCCAGACACTGTTCAGCAGTCAATCCCTGCTCATCTGCAGCAGCCTCATCGGTGTTCTCCAGTGAATCCACTGTGTCTTGTGCCTGTCCAGCGGCCTGCGCCGCATCTTCAGAAGCAGAACCATAGGACTCATCTGCATCATCAACACCCAGATGTTGATTGACCAGACGATAAAGCTGCTGGCTGACCACACTGGCATCATCTGCCGAGTTTTTTGAAGCCAATACAGAGGAATCTGCTGATTTGACTTTTGACTGGACCACAGCATCCACTTCGTCTGCAACCAGTTTCTCTAAATTCTTTTCCTTGAAATTCAGAACCTGCTGTACCAGATATTTCTTATTGACCTTGCTATACAGGTTTGCCTGAAGAATGAGTTCCTCAATCGAGGTTTTAAGGCGAATCTTTTCCACAATACCTGCGGCATGGTCATTTGAGGAAACCGCAAGCGCCTGTATGTCATTTGGATTTGCCAGACGGTAATACACCGCACTGGATGCCTTGACATACTCAGCAAATTTCTTGATATCCACCTGCTTGAACAAATGCTGGTATTTTGAGAAATCCAGATAGGCCAGATTATTCTGGTTTTCCTTATTCACCAGATAAGGCATCAGGGCGAAGTAGTTGATATAGAATTTATAATCATTCAGGTCAAGCACCATAGGCACTTTCGCCTGTACCAGCAAGGTCGGTTTTTCATAGCGCGCGGTCAGGTTGAATGATCCCATTTTCTGTCGGTAATGCACTGAACCATCATATTCAAACTGCATGTCATTCAGCACATTGGCCATGACACGGGTAAACTTGTCCGCCTTGCTGCCGCCAAACTGTTTTGGCTGTTGGGCAAGGGTTTCATATAAAGCCTGCTTCTGTGCAGTGTTCAGGTTGACTTTCTGGTCGCGCAGATATTGATCGACCTTTTGCTTTACATTGGCATCCAGAACGGCCTTGTCATCTTTGCCTACGCTTTTATTTTGGTCCAGATCAACATGGACATTAAATTTTCCATGGTAGTCATAGCTGGGGTATTCATACATCGCATTGATGCTGTTAATGGCTTTCTGTTCAAGGTTTGCAGTAGCAGAATTGGTTTTAATGACATGCTGGGAACATGCAGAAAGACTAAACCCCAATACACATAAAGTTAAATATTTTAAACGCATAGTTTTACCAAATACCCTTATATCATTATATTTACAACTGTAAATTTAATCATTTTCATATTTAAAATGAGTTTCAAACAGCAACAAAAAGTTGACTTTTGCACGCCTCTCTCATCTGATTAATTCGCTTTTCTGACAGTCTTTTCCATAGTGTTTATCAATGTATTTTTATCACCATTGTGAATAATCAAAGTATCGAAACAGATAATCCAAAACGATTCAAATACAGGATTAAGATTATGCCAGCTTATAAAGCCCCGCTCCGTGATGTTCGCTTCTTAATGAATGAAGTGTTTGATTATCCTGCACACTACCAAACTTTGGCAAGTGGACAGAATGCTGATAAAGATACAGTTGATATGATTCTTGAAGGTGCGGCAGATTACTGCGAAAACGTACTTTCTCCACTGAACCAGTCAGGTGATGAAGAAGGCTGTACCTTTAACAACGGCGAAGTCACCACACCTAAAGGCTTCAAGGAAGCTTATGACCAGTTCGTCATGGGTGGCTGGCAAGGTCTTTCTTACCCAGAAGAGTTTGGTGGTCAAGGCCTGCCAATGTCTTTAAACCTCATCAAGTCTGAAATGATGGGTACTGCAAACTGGTCATTCACCATGTACCCTGGTTTAAGTACAGGTTGTATGAACACCATCATCCAGTTCGGTACAGATGAGCAAAAAGCGACTTATATGCCTAAACTGGTTGAAGGTACTTGGTCAGGCACAATGTGCTTAACGGAACCTCAATGTGGTACAGACTTAGGTCAAGTTAAAACTAAAGCTGAACCTGCTGCTGACGGTACTTATAAAATCTCTGGTACTAAAATCTTCATCTCTGCGGGTGAGCATGATTTAACTGAAAACATTATCCACATCGTACTTGCGCGTCTTCCAGACGCACCTGCTGGTACCCGTGGTATCTCTTTATTCATCGTGCCTAAGTTCATCCCGACTGCTGACGGCGGTGTAGGTGAGCGTAATACCGTATCTTGTGGTTCAATCGAACACAAAATGGGTATCCGTGCTTCAGCAACTGCGGTATTGAACTTTGACAATGCAACAGGTTACCTCATCGGTGAAGTAAACAAAGGTTTACATGCAATGTTTACGTTCATGAACACTGCTCGTATTGGTACAGCGATTCAAGGTATTGCACATGCTGAACTTTCTTTCCAAGGTGCGTTACCTTATGCGAAAGATCGTATGTCTATGCGTGCCCTTTCTGGTAAGAAAGAGCCTGAGCGTGTAGCTGATGCAATTATTCACCACGCAGATGTTCGCCGCATGCTTTTAACTCAAAAAGCGGTTGCAGAAGGCGGTCGCGCAATGATCTATCATGCTGCAAAACTTGCTGACAAAATGACTGATGCTCTTGTAAATGGCGACCAAGCTGCTTATGAAGCTGCTGATGACAAACTAGGTTTCTATACCCCGATTCTTAAAGGTTTCTTGACTGAACTAGGTTTGGAAGCTGCAAACCATGGTATCCAAGTATATGGCGGTCATGGTTTCATCAAAGAATGGGGCATGGAACAAATCGCACGTGATGCACGTATCTCAACATTGTATGAAGGTACAACGGGTGTCCAAGCACTTGACTTATTAGGTCGTAAAGTTCTTTTAAGTTCAAAAGGTAAAGTCGTTCGTGACTATACTGCTGAAATCTTGAAATTCTGTGCTACGCATGCGCGTAACAAGCATTTACGTCGTTTCGCTTGGGACTTAACGAAGCTTTGCGCTCAATGGAACACATTAACTGTTCGCATCATGCTTGCAGCTCGTAAAGACCGTGACATCGTATCTTCTGCTTCTAATGATTTCTTGATGTTCTCTGGTTATGTGATGATGGCTTATTTCTGGGCTCAACAGGCAGTGGTTGCTTCTGAAAAACTGGAAGCAGGCAACGGTGCTGAAACTCCTGAATTCTATAAAGCAAAAATCAAGGTTGCTGAATTCTACTTTGACCGTTTGTTGCCACGTGCGCAAGGTCATGCAGAATCAATGGTTTCGACTTCACGTACCTTGACTTCACTTGCACCAGAACACTTCAGCTTTGATTACTAATCGGGACTGACAAAAAAGAGCGCTTGATGCGCTCTTTTTTTATACTCATTTTTCTATTCCGCCTTTTCAAACACATAGGCTTTTTTAGGAAATGGATATTCCTTAAAGAACTTACGGTTGCGGCCCTGATCCCCATTCCAGATTTTATCCAGATCCATCACAAGATTCTGGTCCTGATTGATCTGGTAATATAAATTCACGTCAGCGGCAGCACAGCGCACTACAATCTCTTTTTCCACTGGCTCAACACGCCACTGCACCTGCTTACAGGTTTGCTCAATTTTGGCAACATTACGCGATAAATCTGAACCCAGGCGACCGAAACTGGTATTGGTCCAGTAGACAGAGCCATCCTCCAGCAAGTTCATAATATATTCCGCTTCTTTCTCGTTATTGACACAACCCGCGAAAGCATCGGTACATGGAATACGCGCATGATAACGCCCCACATAGGCCAGTTCAGTTTCAGACAGCTTAGTCGGTGTATGCTTGTGTGTCACAGGACGAGGCAGGGTGACCTGTCCAGCAACCTGGGTTAATGACATCCCCTGCTGCGGGTCTGATTCCATGATTTCATGACTCGGTTGCGTCTGGGCCTGTTGTTTAGCGGATTCAGGGTGATGGCTATCACAGGCACTCAACCCAAAGCTCAAGAGAGCACCTACGCTAAACCACGATAAGAATAACCTGAACTGCATATCCACAAATCTCTAACATCGATATCGTGACCATTTCACCTCACCATTCCAATAAATAAACTTTTTGGAAAGATCAAAACGATTGAACCGTTTTGTTATATGCCTCCAAAAGTCCATTCGTGGAGTATTTTGATAAGAGCGAAATTTCGATTAACCCAAGCCATATGCTTTAAGTCGGTGCATTTTAGGCGATACTGTCGTTTTTTCCATCAGCCTTTTACACACCGTAACGATTCTCCCATCTGTTTAAACTTTAAAAAAACCAGTTCATCCCTATCTCATTATTAACAGCGATTTATCATGAATGAAGCCTCATTCTGTTGCTGTATCAAATATTTTAGGAGAAAAATTAAATGACCAATTCTGGTTTATATCGCTCAAACCGACAAAGCATGATCGCTGGTGTAATGGGCGGTATTGCGGAACGTTTTGGTTGGAATGCAAACTTGTTACGCCTGATCTTTGTCATTGTTTCCATTATGAGTGCGGCCTTTCCTGGCATTTTGGTCTATCTGATTTTATGGCTGGTAATTCCGAAACAGCAGACAGCACGTGTTGACCATGTTCAAGGCTATCATCAACCTGTTAAGACAGTTTATCAAGATCAACATATAAAACGCTAATCCCCCTTTCCTCTTTTGGTCGCTACGGTTGATTTACCCCTAACAGCCGTAGCTTTTTTTTTACCTGAATCAATTTAAAACATGTTGCTGGTTGAGCAATTGCTGTAACGCTGCAATCATGTCGGCACGGCTCACAATTCCAATGAGACGCTGGTTCTCCACAACAGCAATATAATTAAACGACTTTTCCACAAAATAGGGGACTAAATCCTGAATCGGCTGTGACGGTTCCACAGTGACGACACGCCGACTCATAATCTGCTTTACATAATGCTGCCATGAATTTCTTGGATCAGCGGCACCCTTAAAGCCATTCCACCACCTCATATAAAGCCAGTGTTCCAACCAGTTTTTCTTCCGCATTGACCACAGGCAGGCTCATCAGGTTAACTTGCTTGAACTTCTCTAAGGCCTGATGAATATCATCATCTTCATGTAGCTTGATCACATCCCGACTCATAATATCCTCACAGACAAAGTAACTATTCAAGCGTTCACTTGCATGTCTCCTGTGCTTCCAGAATGATTTTTTCCAGATCATATTGGCTGATGTCGAGCAACTCGGTGCGTTGCTCCAGGCATATTCAATATCCTTGGGTTGAATCGAGACTTTCTGAGTTGGCGTAGGGGTCTTTGGAACGCTCATTGACATGCGCTGTAATCGGATAATGACGCCCAATCAAACGATTGAAAAAAACAGCAATCAACAAAAGTAAAATCGAGTTCAATAGCACGGGATACAGTACAAAATGAAATCCTAGACGATGGACTGCCTCACCACCCAAAACTGCGGTAATCGCCACTGCCCCACTCGGTGGATGCAAGGAGTCTGTAGTCATCATCATAAAAATAGCAAACCCAACCGCCACGCTAAATGCGCTGGTCAGATCAGGCAAATATTGAGTACAGGCCACCCCAATAATCCCTGCCAGCGTATTTCCAACAACCACATTCCAGGGTTGTGCCAGTGGACTGTTGGGAACCGCGAATAGAAGCACTGACGATGCACCCATCGGTGCGATATACCATGCATTCATACCGCCCAATACATACCAACTAATTAAAGAGGATATTGCCAAACCGCAAAGCGCACCAAATCCTGAAAGTAAACGTTCTTTCAAAGGTAATATTTTGTAATTCGGTTTTAAGAAATTTAGCCAGTCTGATTGGGTAAAGCTCACAATGCACCTTGCTGGAATAGTGTTGTTTCATTGGTTGCAGCAGTATACGCCGACTCAGACTGAAGATGTATTTAAATTACAGTTTTAAATAATAACGAAAACTGATCAAGGTCAATTTAAATACTCCTCCAATTGCTCCAATCGCTCTGCATATTTTTGCATGGGACAAAACTCATACATCGGCGAACCGATATAAGCACCAGCATTACGGCACTCTTGATCGACAAAATTTTTCCAAAGCTGTTGTGATTTCATGATGTCCTGATAGCGTTCAGGCTGCTTGTATTCCTGACTCTGTTTTTTTATTTGATCCAATAACTGCACAATCTGCTTTGCATATACAGTTTTGGTTCTGGTGCTACAGATCTCCACCACAGCATTATTAATATTCCCCAGTTTTAGCTGTTGAATGGTGTCATCGATACATTGGCTATAAGGATCTATCGCTTTATCTTGCGTTTTGGCAAATACCGAAGTACTCAAACAAGCCATAATCAGTACCGCTGTTTTTAAGACTAATTTAGTCATGAATGTGCTCTTTTGTTATGTTGGTATTTTTAAAATAATAATCAAAAAAATGCCTTAAACATATTTTTCATTCAAATATCGCCAATAGCGTTTAGGTAAATATTGCACATGCAATTTCACATTCTGACGTTCTTTAATGTTGATACTATTAAAATAATCTTTCCAAAGCTGATCGTATAATTCTTCTTGTTCATCTAATTCTAATTGAAAGTTTTGACTGCCCCCATTTTCAATATTACGGTCAATCTGATTGGCTTCTAAAGAAACCTCGTGAATCTCTTTTAAATCATAATACAGACCATATTTGCGCTGTTCGTCATAAATCAACCAACGTTGATCTTGATAACGACGCTTAAAATGCGGCTGTATCAAAGGTAATACATTAAAATCAGGTCGAACTAAACTTAAAAATAAACCATCTGTGGTTTTCTTAAACCGCACAAAAGCTTCCATACGATGCTTTTCGCGCCCGACCTTTTTCGTCCATTGCGAAATCGCTAAAACACTGGGATGAGAGTAATTTTTTTCGACTGAATGTTGATGCCGAAAAACATAGATACAGTAATTAAATAAATGCTGATAGGCATCCAACGATTCCGACAAATAAGCAAAATAAAATTGTCTCAGAGATGAATGCGAAAGTTTCTGCTGTAAAGCTGACCAAACACGTGCTGCATGTTGCTCGTGATTTGGAATTTCAACTACAGTGGCAAATAAACCATGCTGTGCACCTTGGTTTAAACACAGTTGCACGTGAAACTCTTTGAATTGAAAAGCACGAAATACGCAGTTGAGTAAACCGACCATAGAGCCATCAAAGTAGTAATAAACCACCGCATCACTGAGCATGTTTAAAATCCTAAACTCAATTGCGGTGACAGTTGTTTAACGTATTTAGATGAACCCTGCGTTAATATTTGCTGACGAATATCAGTCGTAGAAAGTTCCTTTTGAAACCGTGGACTGTCTTCACAGCGAATAAAAAACTGGGCACGTGAATACGCCACACCGAGTTGCTTCAATAAATCAGTATGTATCTTGCCAAAACGACGCGCTTGCACGATTTTCTTGGCTGACTTTACGCCGATGCCTGGTACACGAAGGATCATGCGATAGTCAGCACGATTTAAATCCACTGGAAACTGCTCGGGATGACGCAACGCCCAACTCAGTTTGGGGTCTACATCCAAATCTAAATGTGGGTGTTTTTCATTGACGATTTCATTGACTTCAAAACCATAAAAACGCATCAACCAATCACTTTGATAAAGCCGATTTTCCCTTAATAAAGGCGGCGCCGAACCGACCGCTGGTAAATAGTTATTTTCTGTGTTGATTGGAATATAACCTGAGAAATATACCCGTTTCAGTTTAAATTCCTTGTAATGTCGATCTGCCATCACAAGTACGTCTTGATCAGTTTCCTGATGTGCGCCGACCACCATTTGCGTGGTCTGCCCTGCGGGTACATATTTTGGCACATGCTTGATAATCTGGCGTTCATCTTTGAGTTGAATCAGTCGATCTCGCACTAGCCCCAAGTCTTTTTGTACTTCTTGATGTGATTTTTCAGGCGCAAACGCTTTTAATCCGACCTCAGTTGGCATTTCTAAATTGATGCTCATACGGTCAGCATAAAGTCCTGCTTCATGAATCAGCTCAGGCGATGCTCCAGGAATAGTTTTGAGATGAATATAGCCATTAAAATTTTCTTCGAGACGTAGCTTTTTCACCACTTGAAGCATCCGCTCCATCGTATAGTCTGCGGATTTAAAAATACCTGAGCTAAGAAACAATCCCTCTATATAATTACGACGATAAAAATTAATGGTCAGATCAACCACTTCTTGTACGGTAAATGCAGCACGTTTCACATCATTGGAACGGCGTGACACACAATAAGCACAATCAAAAATACAAACATTACTGAACAAGATTTTCAGTAAAGAAACACAACGCCCATCTTCGGTATAGCTATGGCAAATCCCTGCCCGACTGGCATCGCCTAAACCTTTGTCTTTATTTTTACGGTCACTACCACTAGAGGAACAGGACACATCATATTTAGCTGCATCGGCAAGAATTTGTAATTTTTCACGAATGCGATCAGACATAGCAAACACCTCAGTGACAACATCATTTCAAAGCTAACATTTCATGATTTGAAAATTAAGATTGATAAAGATGTTATGCGTCATGAGGTGACGTTTATGTGAATGGTTTCCTATTCAGGACTTTGCCAACTGGGAAAATATGTCGGCTATTGGGTCCGTTTTGAATTAACTCGAAAATTAAACAAAAGCGTTTAAATAATTTATTATCAGAACTTGTCGCTGAAACGCTCGAATCCTTTGCACTGCACCCGAAAATCCTTATACTTAACCACAATTTTTGTTTGATTCCAGTGGATGCACCATGAGTCGTGCTATATCGCATATTGATACATTTCAGGGCTTAATTCTTGCCCTACAAAACTATTGGGCGGAGCAAGGCTGCGTCGTATTACAACCCTATGATATGGAAATGGGTGCAGGGACATTCCACACTGCAACTTTCTTACGCGCATTAGGTCCAGAAACTTGGAACGCGGCTTATGTTCAACCTTCACGTCGTCCTAAAGATGGTCGTTATGGTGAGAACCCAAACCGCTTACAACACTATTATCAGTTCCAAGTGGTGCTTAAGCCAAACCCAGACAATATCCAACAGCTTTATCTTGATTCGTTAAAAGCGATCGGCATCGATACACTGACTCACGATATTCGCTTCGTAGAAGACAACTGGGAATCTCCAACACTTGGCGCTTGGGGCTTAGGTTGGGAAGTTTGGTTAAATGGTATGGAAGTGACTCAGTTCACTTACTTCCAGCAAGTCGGTGGTGTTGAATGCTACCCTGTTACTGGTGAAATCACATACGGTTTAGAACGTCTTGCAATGTACCTTCAAGGTGTAGACTCAGTTTACGATCTTGTTTGGACCAAAGGTCAGTTCGGTACACAACTTGTTTATGGTGATGTATTCCATCAAAATGAAGTAGAACAATCGACCTATAACTTCGAATATGCGCCAGTCGATAAATTATTTGAATTATTCGATTTCTATGAAGCTGAAGCAGCTCGTTTAATGGAAGCTGAACTTCCACTTCCTGCTTATGAGCAAGTGATTAAAGCATCGCATAGCTTTAACTTATTAGATGCGCGTGGTGCGATTTCTGTAACTGAGCGTCAACGTTATATTTTACGTGTTCGTACATTGGCGCGTTCAATTATCCAAAGCTATGTGGCTGCGCGTGCGAAACTCGGTTTCCCAATGGCAGAACCACATTTACGTGATGAAGTATTAGCGCAGTTAAAAGCACAAGTTGAAGCAGAAGCAGCCCAAGCTGAAAAGCGAAGGAGAATAAATAATGACAAAGCATACTGTTTTATTCGAACTTGGCTGTGAAGAACTTCCACCAAAAAGCTTAAAAACTTTACGTGATGCTTTAAAAGATGAAACGGAAAAGGCTTAAAAGATGCAGGCTTAAATTTTGCTTCTATCGAAGCTTATGCTGCCTACGTCGCTTAGCCTTGAAAATTGTAGATATTGATGCGGCGCAAGCAGACACACCAAAAAACGTTTTGACGGCCCTGCAGTACAAGCAGCTTATGATGCGGAAGGCAAACCAACCAAAGCACTAGATGGCTTTATGCGCGGTCAAGGTATCACGGTTGATCAACTTTCGACGTTCCAAGCTGGTAAAGTTGAAAAAGTTTGCTTCTTGAAAGATGTCAAAGGTCAAAGCCTTGATGCTTTACTGCCACAAATTTTACAAACTGCATTAGACAACTTACCGATCGCAAAACGTATGCGTTCAGCAGCAAGTCGTACTGAATTCGTGCGTCCAGTGAAATGGGTGGTATTGCTGCAGAAGATGATCAAGTGGTTGGAAGCAGCGATTCAAGATCATAAAGCAGGTAATGTGACTTATGGTCACCGTTTCCATGCACCTGAAGCTGTAACTTTGGCGCATGCAAATGACTGCCTTGCTGCTTTAGAAAAAAGCTTATGTGGTTGCAGACTTTGAAAAGCGCCAAGCTGATTCAAGATCAAGTGAAAAAGTTAGCTGATGAAGTTAATGCAACTGCGATTATTTAGCAGACTTACTTGATGAAGTCACCAGCCTCGTTGAATGGCCTGTTGCATTACACCAGGCCTTTGAAGAGCGTTATTTGGCTGTTCCTCAAGAAGCGCCCGATTACCACCATGCAGGACAATCAGGAAGTATTTCTGTTTGATCAATGCTGAAGGTAAATTACAACCTTACTTCATCACCATTTCAAATATTGAGTCAAAGATCCGATTCAAATTATTGAAGGCAATGAGAAAGTTGTACGCCCTCGTTTGTCGGATGCAGAATTCTTCTTCCTACAAGATCAAAAGCAACCGCTTGCATCTCGTAAAGAAAAACTCGCGAATATGGTATTCCAAGCACAGTTGGGTACGCTTTGGAACAAATCAGAACGTATTGCGAAATTAGCCGTTGCATTGTCACCAATTACAGGTGCAAATGCAGCCGATGCTGAAAAAGCAGCGTTACTGGCTAAATGTGATTTGACCTCTGAACTTGTGGTGAATTTCTGAACTTCAAGGCATTGCAGGCACGTATTATGCTCGCCTTGAAGGTGAGAATCATGAAGTTGCTGAAGCTTTAGGTGAGCAATACTTACCTAAATTTGCGGGTGATGTATTACCAAAAACCAAAACAGGTACAACGATTGCGCTTGCAGATCGTTTAGATACGCTGGTTGGTATTTTTGGTATTGGTCAAGCGCCTACAGGTTCTAAAGACCCATTTGCATTACGTCGTTCTGCAATCGGTATCTTACGTTTAATCGCTGAAAATGAACTTGATGTGACGATTGAAGAACTGGTTAACTTTGCGCTTCAAGGCTATGGCGATGTAGTTAAAGATCATGACAAGACCCGTGCGGATGCCGTTGCGTTCCTTGAAGGTCGTTACCGTGCTAAATATGAAGATCCAGGCGTTGCGGTTGATGTGATTCAAGCGGTTCAAGCACTTGCTCCAAAATCTCCACTTGATTTTGATAAGCGTGTGACTGCGGTCAATCATTTCCGTACTTTACCAGAAGCGGCTGCATTGGCTGCGGCTAATAAGCGTGTTGCCAATATTCTTGCCAAAGAAGCAACACCTGAAGGTGCTGTGATTGAAGCGAATCTGGTTGAAGCTGCTGAAAAAGCACTTTATGCAGAATTGTCTGCCCTCACGCCTGTGGTTCAGCCTTTACTTGCTGCACGTAACTATACGGAAGCGTTGTCTAAACTGGCTGCGCTTCGTGCGCCAATTGATGCTTTCTTTGAAGGTGTAATGGTTATGGCGGATGATGCTGAATTGAAAGCCAATCGTTTACGTTTACTCGCTCAGTTGCGTGATTTATTCACAGCGATTGCAGATGTAAGTGTATTGCAGGGTTAGATGTAAAGCACCCTGTTTAAAGAACAGGGTGCTTTTAATATTTCAAATAATATTATTTTCTCTACTCTTTAGAATTTGTTCAGATTACAATACATTAACAAATAGCTTTTTATTTATTATAAGTAAGTGACATGCAAGAAAGCGTTTTTCATGGGACTAAGAATTCAGCAAAAGATAGAATTCTAAAGGAAAATTTTAAAAAAAGTGAGGCTACAAATGATTGGCTTGGAAGTGGTGTTTATTTTTTTACAGAGGGCATTGGGTGTCCAATTGAACATGCAAGAAATTGGTGCAAGTATAAAAAAGGATTCCGTGAGCATGAAATTAGTATTTTAAAGGTTAATTTACATATTGATGATGAACATCTGTTAGACGTAACAGATTACAATGGAATAGAAGAGTTTAATTCGTTAAGAAGCGAACTATTACAAAAGCATAATTCCGAATTCCCCTCTGACCGAATATTCTCTGAAGACAACAAGAGAATTTGGGACATGATTGCCGATCTTTTAGATTTACATGCCGTATTAAATCATTTATATATATGTAAAATTGCCAGCAATGCATATGAACGAAATATAGAATTAAAATCTAACGTTCCGAACAGTACTGTCTTGTGTGTTAAAAAAGATGGTATAATTAATCTACAAGATATAAGTGTCTTGTAAGTCAAGGGGAAACATAATGACTACTAGCAGACTTGAGCGTGCTATAGCAAGACTTCACTCAATGAATCATGAGGAATATGCTAATTTTTTAAAAAAGCATACCAAATCAGATAATTGTGACGTAAGTTTTGCACACATTGATGATACTGCAATAGTTAATGGCACTCACTATACTTCAATAACGTTTAATGAAATTATTTCTTCTTCTGATTGGGAAAACATCATTTCTTCTAAGATTGAAGGAAATATATCAAATACAAACAATTAATTTTAACGATCAACAAAGGTTTGATGCTGTTTTTAGCATCAAATCTATTTCATAACACCTGATACTTATAAAGTTGCAGCCTAAAAATGCAAATATCTCTTAAAACTTTTCATACTAGAAAATTAACTTTAAATACCATTATCGATGACTTTGTAAAAACAATGACTTCGAGTTGTCATTAAAAGTAGGTATAGTTAATAGTGAAAGTAACATGGATGCTATCATTCAATTTTCAATTTCATTGAATGCTGAAAATAAATTCCAACTTGATTGCGATTATGAAGCTATTTTCCAAACAGATACAATCTTAAATGAAGAACTAGTAAAAACAGAAAAGTTTTTACATATTAATGCACCTGCAATTGCCTATCCGTATGTTAGAGCATTTATAAGCAATGTATTGCTAGTGTCAAATTTAGATCCAGCGATTCTTCTGTAATTAATTTTCAAAAGTTATTTGAAAATAATATAAAAAGCATTTCTTAAGATAATGCTGCTTAAACTACAAATTATTCTACATACGTTAAACAATAATCACATATTCACTTTTTACCATCATCCTAATAAGATATAAAAACTCGATTACGTATCGCTTAAAGGATAAAAGATGACGAGATAAAGTACTTGTACTGTGTTTAACAACTACACTGATCGCATCATCCTCCCTCTATGAGCAAACGATACAACTTCCTACAAACACATCAAGTACAGCATCATCTCCAAGCCTACCTTATGGAGATAACCAAACTTAGGCCGTGTATTGCTCTATAAAACAGGTAAAGGCTTGCAAAATCTAGGTGACTCAATTCAGGGTGCATCTGAAAACACCTCTCAGAAAATGAGTGAAAAGTGGAAAAGTACCAAGGAATACACTGCTGAGCAATCAGTCATTGTTCAGGAACAAACCGAAAAAGCAATATACTGCTAAAAAGTAAGCGGGACACCAAAGATGCCGTGGTTGGAACCAATGATGGCAATGTGCCTATTGAGCGTGCTGAACTGAGCCAACCCTCATCAAATTAATACGATTTAACTTACGATTTACAGGAATGAATGAAACAATGACTATTACGCCTTTTAAAACCATTTTGCTTTCTTTAATCAGTAGTATTGGTTTCACTGCATGTTCTACATTATCACCCAAACCAAGCCACCTTTGCAGCAACTGCAACTGGTTCAGAACATTGATGCCCTACCCGATACCAAGACCAATGCCGCATCCTTAAATAAATACAAGAATCATTGCATGATCCAGTTTACAGGTTATTTTGATGGTGGTCAGAGCACGGAATCATGGGAATTTAAAGGCAATCAGTTGAGTCGGGCTTTTTCTGAAACCTATCAATATGTGCCGAATCGTTTATTCAATGCGACCACTGAAAAACCTGTATTAGATCAGAAAACGCGAAAAACCACAGTGTTTGATATTCAGAAACCTGAGGTAAAACAGAACTTTGACAAATTAAAAAGCCACTTTAACCAAACTGTTTTAGACCAGTGTGGCTAAGTTTGCCATCTCCACAATTTCTATCCAAAGTGTTTTTAAGCTGTAATCTGGTTGTAAAGTTTTGCTGAAATCCATACATTTCGGCTTTTTTGCTTCACTATGATGCAGTTGCGTTGATGAAGTACCCCAAACGGTACATCGCTTAAGGAAATCGCAATGAAGAAAATGATCAAAACAGCTATCGTGACAACAAGTATTCTCGCTTCTGCCTCTATTTTTGCACAAAACGTTTAAGGGTAAATGCCAATGTCGGTACCAATGCCAAGTGGGTGCAAACTAGTCTTTTCAATTCAATCTAAAAAGCTCTCTGCGATTGTAGAGGGCTTTTTACTTAGAATTCAGCAAGATGTAGGTGAGTTTTGCTCATCATGATTTTCAATAAATGTCCCTGCCCATGATCATCACAACTCAAGGTCAAGTTTTTATAACTGAGTTGATAAAATTCAGGATAGCGTTTAAAAATCAATAAAGACTGATCCAAAGCCAAAGCTTCACCGACTTTAACTAACTTATGAATCCCACGATCATTCATCGTCAAAACATAAGATTCTGCATTTAACTCAAGTTCAACAACGGCATTCACACTGGCTTTCAATGGCAACAGATATTGTTGATTCGCCTGAATTGCTTCAGCGTTATAAGCCTCTAGCTTTAAGCTAACTAAATTAAAAACTAACCATGTATTTTGAATCGTGAGAATGGTCGGCACTGAGCTGTTCATCTGTTGCATAAAATGCGGATGAATACCTAACTTCCGTAAATTTTGCTCAGTACCCTGTTGTAGATTAAATAATTGTTGAACCAATTTTTGCTTAAGAACAGCATCAAAATAACGCTCATCTAATTCAAAATCGTTATTTTGCAAGATTCGCAATAAAGCCTGATGATGTCTGCTCAATAATGCATCTAATACATAGCGATAGTAGAACTTACTTTGCTTTTTAACCTCTCGAACGCGCTTATAAAAATAAGTAATCTCAAAAGGTTGCTCAACAAAATCATTGAGTAATTGCGAACTTGCCAAAACCGAGAGTGCTTCATGTCCTGTAAAAGGCAAATGAATCACATGCATCTTTGGTAATAAGGGCTGTATTTTTAAGAAATGTTCTTTATCTTCTGCATAGTATGGATCATAGACAATGATGTATTCACGAGATGAATCCACTTCATCCGCCTGAATCTGCATATTTTGATGAATAGATGCGTCAAAAAATTCTGCATAACGGCGATCATGAACCACATCAGGGTCTATCGAATATTGTGGTACAAAAGCAACGATTTTATGCATATTCAATAAATTAGAATATTTAATCGCAGCATAGCCTCCCATTGATCCACCATAACCCACAATCTGCTCAAACTGTTGTAAGGTCGGCTGAATCTGTCGCTGCATTTCAAGCATGCTGCTTTTAGGAAACCAAGATTTTTGCTTCGGCATAATGCCAATCACATTGTATTGATATTTTATGAGTGATTTTTCAGCATTAATCGACATGCCTTTGGCACGGCTAATCAGATCACCAAAAGAAATCACCAAAGTGTCACTTGAACCTGTTAAAAAAATAACGCGAATATGTTCATCTTCAAATATTATTTGCTTATCCATGCTCACACTAAAAAGTTGATCCTAGGCGGGTATCAAAAACGCATCAAATGAGGACTTTGCCAATTCATTATTGCGGAGTATCTTATTTTATAGAGATAAGACAGATTAAAAAGCGCAAAAAATGACACAATCCCTACATCCATCTGCGGCAAAAGGCTTCGGTTCAGGTGCTGAACTGTATCAGCAGGTCCGTCCCAGTTACCCGCAAGAAATAGCGGTTTGGCTACAAGATCGCCTCCATATAGGTGAAAGTTCCACTGTTATTGACCTCGGTTCTGGGACTGGCAAATTCTTACCTTACCTCATTCAAACTCAGGCAAAAGTGATCGCGGTGGAGCCCGTGGCAGAAATGCTTCAACAGCTTCAACAGGCCCATCCAACAGTTGAATGTGTACAGGCTTTCAGTGACCAACTGCCTTTGCAAAATGAATCGGTTGATGCCATGGTTTGTGCCCAGTCTTTCCATTGGTTCTCAAACATTGAAACACTGACTGAAATGCATCGTGTATTAAAACCATCAGGACATCTAGGACTGGTCTGGAATCAACGCGATATTCAGGTAGATTGGGTCAGGGCATTGGCGGATGAAATTGCCCCATTTGAGGGAGACACCCCACGTTATCATAGTGAGAAATGGAAACAGGTGTTTGAAAATAAAGAATTATTTAGGTTTATTGGGTTAGACAAATTTCAGTTACTGCATCGGGGAACAGTCGAGCAAGTGGTCAGCAAACGCCTGCTGTCCACCAGTTTTATTGCGGCAATGTCAGCACAGCAGCAGCAAGAGCTAAAAGCAAGGTTTGAACAAATTGTATTTGATTTTACAGGCCTAACTGCGCAAGATCAGATAGATTTTCCTTACACCACTTTTGCGTATCATTTTCAGAAAACATCAAATTCATTATAGATCGAGTTGACCATGCCAAACATCAAAACAATATTTACCCTAAGCTGTGTAGTCAGCACCACCCTGCTGCTTAGCGCCTGCAACAAAGACCAGCAGCCTGCACCGAATAATCAAAAGCAAGGCAGTTCAGTCAACAATTCAATTGGCGAACTGAACCAGACACCCATCAAGCAATTCCCTGCCACGCCTGATGATGGACATGACATTGCCATTCTGGAAGATTATGACCAGCGTTTTACCGCAATGAGTGACAGTATGGAAATCGAGTTGGCGAAAATGAAAGAGGCCAATACGCTGACACCAGAATTTGAACAGCAGCGCCAGAAAGATAATATCCACTCTGCATTGACGATGCTAAAAGAGCTGGAATTAAAAACCGAGCAAGGTCGCTATATTCAGGGTTTGTTGTCGGATTACTGGCAGAATCAGGCCAAAGCTCTGGAACAAAGCACTTTATCTGGTTCAGCCACACCCGACACAGGCAAACAGGTGGATCAGTTAAACCAGTACCTGCATGCACAAAGCCAGTTGCATCACTGGAAAAGCTCGCAAACCGCCGATTCAAAAATGCAGCAGGAATAGGCTAGATTTTCTGCTTCTCAATCCACTGGATGGAATTCACACGGAATAGCTCGCAGGCGCCATCCCCTGTATCTGTGGGGGTCAATGACGACTTCCACACCAGCTCCTTGTCACGCACCTCAACCAGCTCACCTTTGAGCTGCACCAAATCACCGCGCTTTACCTGTTTAATCTGCTGGGCAATCTTGGGATTGGCGGGAATGATGTGCATATTCGACACCATTTGCATGGCCTGATTTGCAGGAACAGGTAGCTTATCTATTTTCCAATTCAAATAGCGGTCATATTGATTTACTGAGATTTTACGTGCGATCTCGGGCTTGGCAAACAAACCCCAACTCACCGCATAATCAATCGGAGAAAATTTTGCTTGTTCGTCATCTTGGTACATTTTAGAACCAAGAATACGGAAATTGCCATAAAAAGGCTGCAACACAGAGATGGACTGGTCTTTTAAAATAGGCGATAAACCATTGGCAATATTATATTCCGCACCACGGGTAGATGCATGTGCCTGTCCAATTGCAGCCACCATGCATAAACTGATCCATAGGCTTTTGTTCATGCTGAGCATCCTCAAAAATAACGCTTAAAACTTAGAAAATCCCTTCTGTTCATAGTATGCTTAGACCATGCAAGAAAGTGCTTTTTTTGGTAACAGTCAAACGCACTCTGGTCATATTTTTGTGACGACTCCACTCCCTTTTTTTAAATCAATGAATGGAACTCTATGATTTATCAATTTTATCAACGTCGGGTTTTCCCGCACCTGCTCAATCAGGTCATGCAAACCGCCAGCCTGATGGATAAACGCCGTGAACTGCTGCTGCCCATTGAGGGCGAAGTGCTTGAGATTGGTTTTGGAACAGGTTTAAACATTCCATTTTATGGCAACGTTGATGCTCTATATGCGCTTGAACCAAATCCAGACATTTACCATCTGGCGATTGAACGGGTTCAACATGCCCCATTCCATGTCAGGCATGTGCAGGCTCATGCAGAGAAATTGCCTTTTGCTGACCAGTCTTTGGATCATGTGGTTTCCACCTGGACATTGTGCAGTATTGCCCGACTGGATCAGGCACTGGCAGAAATTTATCGGGTGCTGAAACCAACAGGAACTTTGCATCTGGTTGAGCACGTCAAGCATCCCAACTCGGTCAAGATCCAGTCTTTACAGACCTTGCTTACTCCAATTCAAAAACGTATTGGCGATGGCTGCCACCTGAATCGGGACATTGAACGCAGCCTGCAACAGGCAAAATTCAAGTTTATTGAAAAGCAATATTTTGATGCCGAGGGCATTCCAAGCATTGCACAAAAGATGCTGATGGCACGGGTACAAAAACTCAATTTTGAGATTACGGATTAATCATTAAAATCAATACGCAGGGTTTCAAAGCGCACCCGTCCCTCACGTATCGCTTGGGCAATGGCCTGCTGTCCCTTGCTCAGGCGCGCACTGCCACTTTTAATATCCAGCAGGATCACTTCAATGTCTTCGGCATCACCATCGCCATCACGGAAGTCGGTATAGCCATCAAACACCACATAATCCACGGGGTCACCCAGAAACTTGGCATCACTGGGAAGATACTGGAACTCAGGCAAAATGGGGGCAAACTGCTCGGCCATTTTACCCTTTAATACCGCGCGGCTGGTGTTGACACTGCGCTTCTGCGCGTCAACCAGTGCCTGTTTATGTGCCAATTCAAGTTCAGCAATATACTGTTCATATTCCGCCTGAATACGTCCATTGCGTGTGCTGGATAATATAATGGTGGTGATCACCACACCAATACATCCGCCTATCAGCATTGCCAACCAAACCGACATAAAATTTCCCTCTGTTCTGAGCCTAAATTGTAACCTACCACGCTGAAAAAGATGCTAAGGTAGAATGGAATATAAGAGACTCGTTAAAACGCAAATTTCATGAAAACCATATTAATTGCAAATCAGAAAGGCGGTTGTGGCAAGACCATGACGGCGATTACCCTTGCTGCCGCATTATCACAAAAAGGCTATAAAGTTGCGCTAGCCGATGCGGATAACCAGAAATCCACCTTACAATGGCTCAAGCAGCGTCCTAAAACGGCGACCGAAATTCAGAGTCTGGACTGGCGACATGAGAAATCGATTGGTGAGGCACCCAAGAATCTGGACTACCTGATTATTGATGCGCCTGGTGCCCTTTCAGGGGAACATGCGGAACAACTGGTTAGTGAAGCACATGCGATTGTCACGCCATTACAGCCGTCGTTTTTCGACATTGACAGTACTCGTCGCTTCCTTAAGCATTTACAAGACATTAAACGGATTCGTAAGGGCAAAGTTCAGATTCTGCTGATTGCCAATCGGGTCAAGCCAAACAGCGCCAGCTCCAAGGATATTCAGGACTTCTTTAGCAAGATTGAGCAGCAGCCTGTGGCATGGATTTCCGAACGGAGTGCCTATGGGACATTGGCGATGCAGGGACTCAGTGTTTTTGATAAGCCACAGAAGAACTTTGTGACTATCCAGAGTCAGTGGCAGCCTGTTTTAAATCAGTTGGTGGATGATCCAAGTCAATGGTTTTAAACCACCTTGTTCCATCACGCCAGGATGGAACAAGGTATGAACCATTTATACAACTGCACCGACTAAAACCTATCTTTATTTAGGTTCAATAAAAGGTGCGGGATTTGGACTAGGTTGATCTGTGTCATCACCCTTATCTTTCAGGTTATGCCTCATTTCATCACAATCCAGGTTTTCCACAGCTTTGCGGATGGTCTCGTTACCGTGACTGCCATCATCTGACTGGATTGCCTGTTCACGTTCCGCACCTTGCTGCTGTAGTGCATTTTCAGAATTTTTAGAAATATCTTGCTTTTCTATAGCCTGCTGTAATTGATCACTGTCCGTCAGACCTTCCACTTGCTGATAACTGAGCTTATCACCGTTCAAAAGAGCAGCCACTGCACTTTCGGCTTGTGTACCATTGCTGCTATTCTGTTGTGAATGATGGTCCTGACCTGTTTTTGGAGAGGTATTGTCCTGATTATTTGAATGTGTCATCGAACTGCTCCTTAAATTCACTTTATGCATGTATGATGAATTCAATATAACAATACGCTTTGTAAGTCTTTACCAACTCCTGTATTAAAATCGATAGTAAATGTTGCTATGGTAAGTTGCTGTATTGCAGCCTTAAAACTTTGGTAAATACTGAGATATATATTGCCGATCATGAACCACTCCATTGAAAATACTCGTCTGGCTGAAACATACCATCAACTTTATCCTCCTCATTTCATCCAGATATTTAAACGTGAAATTACCGAATGAAAATTTTACTGGACCCATTTTTCAGTTAATATGATTTTATCCAACTTTTATCTTTAGAGACGGACGCTTGTGCAACAATACGCTCCCACATTACAACGTGTTTTATTGTTTGGACTGTTTTTTGTCTTAATCTATTTGGGATTCAGTATTCTCAAATATTTTATTGTGCCTGTACTTTGGGCAGCAATTATTGCCTACATGACCTGGCCTGTGTATTTATGGGTACAGCGCCGTTTCTTTGGGGAAAATCGCCCCACCCTCAATGCCACCATCATGATCAGTCTGGTCATTCTGGTGATTGGGGTTCCGTTTATTTGCGCCATCTTCATGCTGCAACTGGAAGGGCGTAACCTCTATTTTAATTTACAGAGACAACTGTTTTCAGGACATATCCAGATTCCTGACTTCATTAAAAACTTGCCTGTGGTGGGCAAGGATATTAGCCGTACCGTGAACGAACTGAGTAATGACCCAAACAGCATTACCAAGAATATTGCGGAATGGATTCAGGGTCATTTGAGTTATGGGCGTTTTGTTCTCAGTGAGATTAGCCGCAACCTGGTCAAATTGACGTTTGCCATCATGACCCTATTCTTCTTCTATCGGGATGGGCAGATGATTCTGGCACAGGTCAGCCGTGCCATGGAAATGGTGATTGGCCCACGCGTACACCACTATCTTGACACCATTTCAGAAACAACCCGTGCAGTGGTATATGGCGTAGGCCTTACTGCGGTTGCACAGGCCCTTTTGGCAGGTCTCAGTTATTTTGTTGCGGGTATACCGAACCCAATGCTGCTGACGATGGTCACCTTTATTTTAGCCCTGATTCCATTTGGCACCCCTGTTTCATATCTGGGTGTGGGACTATGGCTATTTGCGCAGGGACAAACTGTTGAAGCGATTGGTGTGATTGTATGGGGTTTGCTGATCGTCAGCAGTTCTGACAACGTGATTCGTCCACTGGTGATTTCAGGCGCAACCCAGATTCCATTCCTGTTGATCATGTTCGGTGTGCTGGGTGGAATCGCAAGCTTTGGTCTGGTTGGCCTGTTTATCGGTCCAGTCATTCTGGCAATCCTGTTGGCGATTTGGCGCGAATGGCTGCATGAGAATGTGGAAGAACCTGTTGCCGTACTTGAGACCCCACCTGAGACCAAGTAAGTTGATTTAACCTTTTTGTTATCAAATAATTAAAGAAGCTTGCGAGTTCTCCTAAACTTTGCTTGAATTTAATTGTTGACATCCTCCCCGACCTAAAGGAGGGGGATTCCTACTGCTAGATGGCAATGTCCTGCCACGAAACAGA
>JAXMGF010000070.1:0-2711 GCA_046347365.1 Acinetobacter sp.
GTTTGGCGGTGCTGAGCGTACCATTGTATGCACAGATGTCACTGATCACGGGGATAATCTTTACTTTCTTCATGGATTATCCAATGGGGCAAGGGATCTACTTGGGAATTATTGTTGAGTTCTCTGGTATTTTCTTAAACCTTGCATTGTTTATTTGGGCAGGTATGTTACTGACCCAAACGCGTGTGATGGATTTATTCTTAAATATCCTGCGTCCGTGGAATCTAGCACCTGAAACTTTAACTTGGTTAATCTTAATTGCAGCGGCAATTCCAACAGCATATACAGGCGCTTCTGGTATTTTCGTTATTGCCGCAGGTGCAATCATTTATAAAGAGGTTTGGAACTCTGGTGCGCGCCGTCAATATGCATTAGCTGTATCGGCAATGTCGGGTTCTTTAGGTGTGGTGATTCGTCCATGCTTACTTGTAATTTTGATTTCAATGCTAGATAGCCGCCATGTAACGTCTACAGAATTATTTGATCATGGTATCTATGTTTTCTGGTTAACTGCATTTATTTTCCTTGGCGTTTCATTGATTCTTGCTGAAGAAAAGTTCCGTGTTGCTTCACCAAAAGTTGCTGTACCTGGAATGTTACGTGCATGTGTACCTGTGATTCCTTATGTAATCATTGGTTTTGCAGTTGTGATGTTCTATAAACTTGCGTTAGATACATCAATCAATGAATTTACAGCGCCAATGATTTTACCATTGGTGTTGATTGCAATGATTTTGTTTGACAAATTGTTTGCAGCAAAACTTGCACCAGCTCCAGTTATTGATGCAAAGCATGAGGCACTAGTTCTTGAACATGAACAGAAATCAGACTTCTTAAAAAGCCATGATCCTCATGGTGGTAAGAGTTTTGGTTTTGGTGGTGCATTACGTTTTGCAACTTCAGAAACAGTGGGTCATATCGGTGCTTTAATTCTACTGATGGCATTATCTGCGAGCGTTGGTGGTTTAATCGAGCGTGCTGAAGTGGTTGAGTTATTACCAACTCACTTGGATAATATCTATATTTCTCTTGCCTTTATTGCAATGTTACTTGCAATTATTGGTATGACTACAGATCCATTTGGTGCGGTAATCTTAGTTGCTGCGACAGTAGCGCCAGTTGCTTATGAGAACGGTATTCATCCGATTCACTTCTGGATGATCGTATTGGTTGCATTCGAATTTGGTTATGTAACACCACCTGTTGCATTAAACCATTTGTTGACGCGACTCTCTGTCGGGGATGAAGAGGTATCAGCCGCTGATAAGGAAGCGAAAGAGAAATACACAAGTTTCTATTATCGTTATGAGCGTTGGTTATTACCGATTATCGTATTGTTCTCATCTTTAGTGTTGGTGACCTATGCACCATATATCTTCCAAATGTTTGGTTGGTATAAACACTAAGTGTTGAAATAAAAAAAGCACCTTCGGGTGCTTTCTTTATTTCTAAGCTTTAAAATGCTTTAGACATTATCAAAGTTGATAAGTTATTTTTAAAGATCAAATATTTTAGCGTTGAATCATTTTCCTTTGACGTTGAGTCAATGGACTACATAATAAAATTGCCAGCAAAATAATACAAAATCCAATCACACTGTATAAATCGGGTACTTCATTCCAAAGTAAGAAGCCCCATACACCTGCAAAAATAATTGCCATATAATTCACAGGTGCAATTTGTCCTGCTGGCGCAAGTCGATAAGCATGAGACATAAAAATTTGGCTGACATTAGCAAGTATCCCTGCGCCAATTAAAAACAATAATTCTTGTAAATGATAAGGTCGCCATACCCAAAACATTGGAATCACAGAAAGTGCTGATCCTATCAAGCAGAAATAAAATACGATGCGTTCAGGTGGTTCAGTTTGAGTTAATGCCCGAACAGTTACAAAAGCCATTGAGGCAAGTAAGCTTGATGCAATACCAATCACCGAAATCCAGTTCAGTAGACCTTGATCGGGTTTAGCAACGCAAAATACGCCAATAAATCCTAAAACAGCTGCACAAATCATAGCAATGGTGATTTTTTCTTTTAGAAATAGCCATGCAATAACTGGAATAAAAA
Source organism: Acinetobacter sp. (assembly GCA_046347365.1). GTDB lineage: Bacteria > Pseudomonadota > Gammaproteobacteria > Pseudomonadales > Moraxellaceae > Acinetobacter. The sequence goes on from JAXMGF010000070.1 coordinate 2,069, forward strand.
TTGGGGAAGAGTAGGTAAATACCATTGCATTTGATAACTTTAAATGCGCAATGGCGTAAAAGAAACCATACATGGCTGCAAGTCCAACAATACTACGCCATGTATGCATCCATAGTTTTTCTGTTTTTACAAAGCCAGTGCCTTGTTTAAAAATAAAAGGCAGAAATAGGATGAGTCCAACCACATTACGAAAAAATACAATGGTGTAGTTATCAACACTATGGGAAGCATATCGGATACAAATGCCCATCACTGAAAAGAGCAGTGCAGAAATGGTGAGACAACCAATCGCCAGAAACAGGTTGCGATCAGCTTGATGAGAGTTCATATCGAATGCTGGCTGGGAGAAACTGAACCTATTGTATGCTTCTCTGCAAGAGAAAGAAATGAGCTGTGGATTTCATTAAAGGCGGTCTAACATTGCTGGGAATCCTGATGGCCCACACCTTTCAAAAACCGATTCAATAATAAAAAGCCTTAACTGAGGTTAAAGCTTTTTGACCTTTTATTTCATGGGATTTATTTCTGCGCCGCGATTTGCGCTTCCAGTAGTTTGACCTGTTCCTCTTTAAGCTTAAGCAGTGCATCGACATCATCATGCTGCTGCTTGAGTTCCTGCTGTTGATCCTTAAGCTGCTGATGA
>JAXMGF010000071.1:0-2644 GCA_046347365.1 Acinetobacter sp.
AAAGGAATTCTGGATAATATTATTGATTATACCCAGTCACATTTTACCTTTGAGGAAAGCTTGCAGGAAGAGGCAAACTATAAGTACCGTATACCTCACAAGCGTGTACATGACTTATTTATCAAGAAAATAGAGTCCTATCGAGAGCGTTTTGAGTTAGGACATGATATTGACAAGGAGCTGCATGAAGTGCTTTCAAAATGGCTGATTAACCATATTCGCCATGATGATGCCGATTATGTGGGTGCAGTCAAAGAAAATATGATCGGAATCATTCGTGAAAATGAAAAGAAAAAAGGAAAAAACTGGTTTTCCCGTTTCTTCTCATAACAACAAGATAATAAAAAAAGATCCCTTATGATCAGAGATAATAAGATGAGTCGTATGATCAATAAGGGATCGAGTGCATAAAATAATAAATGATGCGCAGCAAATCATCTGAAAGGGTGATTTGCTTTTTTCTTTGGGCATCTTTTGTTTTGATTTTCAAGCTTGAGAAAGGCAAAATAGATTGAATATTTCATTGTAAGCTCCATAAAGAGCTGCAATGAGTTCAAGGATTTTTCAAGGAATGCTTTATGCAGGACACCACTCTGTCACGCTGGCTGGCTCCAGTGATGGCATTTTGCTTATCTTTTGTCATGATCACAACATTGGCCCCTACCGTTGGTATCCAGATTGATCGTCAATTTGACTTCTGGCTGTTGTGGTTGGGTACTATGTTTGTGTTGGCATTACCCATTGGCTATCTTGAAATTGCTTTAGCAAAGCGTTCACAGACCACAGCATTACAGGCACTTTCCAGCTTAACACGTGATGCGGATGCCTCACCTAGATGGCGTCTGGTTGGCTGGTTAGCTGTGATTTTTGTTCCCTTTTTTACAGGGAGTGTTTTAACCACAGCAACGCATGTGGTCGCTCTGCAACTTGCAGCAGATATGTCCAGCCAAATTATTTTTGCGGTTTTGGCAATCATCGCTGTTGGCGTGTCCTTTATTCCACGTTTATTTTTAATTGCACTGACAGCAATTGCTGTGATTGCCGCATTTATCCTTGCCAATGTAATGGGAACCCAGCTACAGGCATGGCACTGGACAGGAGTGGAGTTTAGGGAATGGGGCAATGCCACCGTTTTGGCTCTGGTGGCCAGTGGTTTAGGCTTGGGTCTATATTGGCAGAGCAGCCTATCTACAATTAAAAAGCAGGAAAATGCAACTTCAGCCACATTACCGATCTGGATAGCCCAGTTATTTGCCGTGATTGCTTTTGGATTCTTTTCAATTCAGGCCCAGCTTCCAGCTCTAGCCTGGGTGTTTGCTGCAATCATGTCAGCCGCGTTATTGATTCAATTGGCGAAAGAACAGTTGGCACAACGTCAACTTGCAGTCATTGTGCAGTGGGTGATTATTGTTGCTGCCATTGCAGTTTGGATCATACCTCAGGTTGAGCAAATCTTTAATGTTTTACTGATGTTATGGGGACTGGTCATTTGCCTGATCTATGCCATTTTTGCAGGCTGGATCATGAAGATTAGCCATCTGCGTAAAGCCATGAATTTTAGTAATGAACTGTTTTATAACCTGTGGCGTATTGCCGTGCGTCTGGTGTTGCCACTTTCCATTATTGTTGCGATGGTGGCCGTTATTGGACAAAGTCTATAATGGAACAGGGCAAACAAGTCTGGGTTGCCTTTGCCAGCCCTGAGCATCAATTTCATATCGCCGTTGCCTTTATTGAGGGCATGACTGCATTGCAGGCAATCCAGAACAGTGGCTTGGCTGATCAGGTCAGTTTACCTGAACCTTTGCAGTTGGGCGTTTTTGGTTCAAGAATTGAGGCTGAAACAATATTGCAGGCGGGGGACCGTGTTGAGGTTTATCGGGCTTTAACCATTAATCCTAAAGATATTCGCCGTAAGCGAGCCGCAAAGAATCCAGTTGGACGATTCGTAAAGGGGAATCGGTTTAGACCATCCAGTTCATAAATAAAACCCCTCACGAATGCTTCGATGAGGGGTTTTATTTTATGGGAAAGTGGTTATAGTGGGGGCGCAGTCAAGATGGCTTCTTTTGATGCTGGTAAACCTGGTTGTGACTCAGGAATTGTATCCAGTCCTTCAATTCGTTCTACGTTGCCATTTGCGTCAAAGTAAACTTTCAAATGTTGACCATGAGCGGCTGGTATTTTTGCTTTTTTAGCATAAGTGCCTGGAATATAGTTGTAGATGTAGTCCCAGCGCTGTGGATTTAAAGGATCTGTCACGGTTGGACTACCCAGCAAGAAACGGACTTGCTGAAAGCTCATGCCGACCTGTACTTGAGATGCCTGTGCTTTGGTTAAGGGTGTTCCCTGTGGAATATCAACTTTATAAACACCAAAGACTGAACAACCGCTAAGTACTGAAGTGACGAACAACGCCAGCATGATTTTTTGCATTTTGCTACACTATCCTGATAAATGATGATGCATTTGATTCAAGGATAGATCATACTGCATCTAAACTCTATTGCCTATTCCAACTTAAGATTTGTTGAGAGACCTTTTTTCATGCCTATTTCCAACCAAGACTTACGTAAAGCTGGACTTAAAGTCACCCTTCCTCGTATTAAGATTTTGGAATTATTAGAAAATTCAAAGCAACACC
>JAXMGF010000072.1:0-2626 GCA_046347365.1 Acinetobacter sp.
TCATCGATCAATCCAAGCTTGCCTTGTGGTGCAATCAGAGAAACTATTTGCTTGGTATATGTTTCTGTATGATTTGTAGAGAATACGTATTTTGGTTTTTCAATACCTAGTGCTTCGATTTGTGCATTTAAATCTTTGCTATGATCGATGACATGGTCGGCACCCAGTGATTCCACCCAAGATTTCGTTTCTTCACGTGAAGCTGTTGCTATAACAGTCAGATTTGTTTTTGCTTTTAGGAGTTGGATAGCGATTGATCCTACACCACCTGCACCACCAATAATTAAAATACTGCCAACTTCTGTTTCTGAAATTTGAAACCGATCAAACAGCATTTCCCATGCCGTTATTGCAGTTAATGGCAATGCTGCTGCTTCTGCATTAGATACTGTAATTGGTTTAAGACTGATAATTCGTTCATCGACTGCTTGAAACTCAGCATTACTACCATCTCGGGTTAAATCGCCAGCATACCAAACAGAATCTCCTACTTTAAACGAGGTAACTTTTGAGCCAACTTCAATAATTTCCCCAACGGCATCCCAACCTAAAATACGATTATTTGCTTCAGACGAATTTTTTCTCACTTTGGTATCAACTGGATTCACAGAGATTGCCTGAACTTTTACCAGTACATCACGCTCCTTAAGCGTAGGCTTCGCTTTTTCAATATCTACCAATGAATTTTTAAAATCATCATGGTTATTTATAACATACGATACGGCTTTCATAGATTTGTCCTTAACTTTAAAAATATAGTAAAAATGGGAGCGAGGTGCTCCCATTTTTTGTTATTCAATCATTAAAACTCTTGGCTCGTTGGGCGTAAAACAATTTCATTAATATCTACATCCGCAGGCTGTTCAATTGCATAAGCAATTGCTCGAGCGACTGAGTCAGCTGGTATGGCTTGTTTGTAGAAATCAGTAACAAACTCTGAACTTTCTTTATGAGAAGAACCGAATTTTAGTTCTGACTCAACTGCACCAGGCTCAATAGTCGTCGTTCTAATTGTTCCCCCAACTTCATGACGAAGGCCTTCAGAGATGGCTCTTACAGCAAACTTAGTACCGCTATAAACAGTACCTCCTGGACTAAATACTTTTAACCCTGCAACAGATGCGAGATTAATAAAGTGTCCAAAGTTTTGTTTTTGGAAAACAGGCAGTGTAGCTGCTATACCATAAAGAACACCTTTAATATTAATGTCGATCATACGATCCCATTCATCAACTTTTAGCTCACTTAATGGTGCAATAGACATTAATCCAGCATTGTTTACCAATACATCGATTTGACCAAATGCGCTTAATGCCTTTTCAATAAGTGCTTGTACTTCATGTGGTTTGGTTATATCCATACCAATAAATTCAGCTTGACCACCTTCAGCACGAATATCGTGAACAATAGCCTCTAATTTTTCAGTACGTCTAGCACCAAGTACAACCTTTGCACCTTTTTTAGCAAGTAAGCGAGCAGTAGCTTCACCTAAACCACTACTTGCACCAGTGATAACAACAACTTTATTTTCTATATTATTCATACAAGTAACCTTCAACCTATCTGTCAATCATATTTGATGGATTAAGTATTACAGCCTTGTTAGGTATAATAAATGAATAATATTATCTTTCAGAATTCCTATTTACGGAATAATTGCCATAACACAGGATTGGACATGCAGAACAAATTGGAAATGATGCGTATCTTTTGTGTCGCAGCAGAGTCTCGAAATTTTAAAGAGGCAGCAACTCAGCTGGGGATTTCCCCGCAGGTAGTAACACGGGCAATAAAGGAGCTAGAAGAGCAGCGCGGAGAGATTCTGTTTTACAGGAGTACTCGACAAATTAAAATTACCGCTGATGGTGAGCGTCTGGCAAAGCAAGCACGTTTTGCGGTGGGATCGATCGATGCTTTGCTTGTAAAAGACACCAAGGAAAAACGAGATGAAATGCGTGGGACTGTCCGTCTTACTGTGTCGTCTGTATTAGGGCGTAAATTGGTAGTACCTGCACTAGCAGAATTTGCCAAACGTTATCCAGATATTGTCGTGGATTGTGTGCTAACAGATTCACACTCGGATGTGATCGATGAGCGGATAGATATCGGGATCAGATTTGGATTTTTGCCGGACAATCGATATGTGGCAAGGGAATTGGCTAAAGTGAACTTTTATTCTGTGGGTACGCCAGAGTTAATTGATAAGGTTGGAATGCCCAAAAAAATTATTGACCTTGATAAATACCCTCTAACAGCACTAGTCGATCATAAAACAGGGCGTTACTGGCCATGGACATTCACCGAAAGTCGAAGCTTTACGCCATCAAATCCCCGTTTTATTACAGATGATCTAGAAGCTGAATTTCAAGCGATTCTCGCTGGAGTTGGATTCGGACACATGCCTGGATTTCTAGTTTTGCCGTGGCTTAGGAGTGGTAAGCTCATTCAGATACTTCATGAGGAAACCTCTCCCGTTTGGCGCCTGTATTTATATCGTCCACAGCGGGGCCCGACACCTTTGCGAATCCGAGCATTGTTTGATTACTTAGTGGAAGTGCTGGGCCATATAGAAACCTGAATCAGATAAGACCATCATGTATCTAGGGCGTGTTGAACATTCGACCAT
>JAXMGF010000073.1:0-2421 GCA_046347365.1 Acinetobacter sp.
CTTTTAAGTGCTTGAAATAAAAAGGACATAACCCAATTTTAGTTTCGACCAAGAAATCAAAGCAAAGTTATGTCCATTGAAGAATTTATCATTTTTGTCTATTTAATCATAGAAGAACTTTACCTCATTGTTGTTGATCAACCGCTTAGAACTCGTGGCTTTCCACCTGCTGTGACTGATGTGGAAATCATCACTATGCAAATTGTGGGGGAATTTCTTAGTCTAGACACGGACAAAAGCATTTGGATGTATTTTAAAAACAATTGGTTAGAGTGGTTTCCAAAATTAGGGTCTTACCCCAATTTCTGTAAGCACTGTGCAAACTTGTGGCATATCAATCAGAAAATTATGTCTCAACTCAATCATCGTTATGGTTCAGATAATATTCACTTTATTGATGGTTTCCCAATCCCTGTCTGTGCTTACACAAGAGCCAGAGGACATAAAAACTTTAAAGAACATGCAAGTTTTAGTTATTGTGCTGCAAAGCAAGAAAAATATTATGGGTTTAAAGGTCATATCGTCATTAATCTTTCAGGAATGATTACAGGTTATACCTTTGCCCCTGCTCATTGTGATGAACGAGATGTTGCTCCTGAGATCACAAAAAATATTTATGGTTTACTTGGAGCGGATAAGGGGTATTTAAGACCCGAGTTGACAAGGCATTTAGAATCTCAAGGTATTGATTTACAAACACCATTTAGAAAAAATATGAAAGATTCCAGACCTAAAGATGCAATGCGAACGCTGATGAAGGCTCGGAGAAAGATTGAGACTGTGATTGGTCAATTAACAGATCGCTTTCACATCCAAAAGGTAAGAGCAAAAAACTTATGGCATTTAACGCACCGTATAACGCGTAAAATTCTTTCACATACGGTTTGTATTGTGCTAAATAAAAAACTAGGTCATTCGCCAATTCAGTTCGAAAATCTTATTTTAAGTTGAGATTTGCGTACATATCCTGAGATTTAGGATTAGGATTCTAAAACGGAGATGTCTATACTTAGTCTCGCAAAATCGGGCTCAAAAATGAGGGGTATGTAAAGATGTCGACTGGTAGTCAACTCAATGACAAGCAATATGAAGCCATGAAATATGTTCAAGGGCCTTTGTTGGTGCTTGCAGGAGCAGGTTCTGGTAAAACATCTGTGATTACCCAAAAAATTGCCTATTTGGTGAAGCAATGTGGGATACCTGCCTACCGTATTACCGCGATGACCTTTACCAATAAGGCCGCACGTGAGATGAAAGAGCGTGTGGGGAAACTACTTTCCCGTGAAGAGGCCAAAGGGCTTTCTGTCTCAACGTTTCATACCTTTGGTTTGAATTTATTACGTTTGGAACTTAAACATTTACCGCTTAAAAATAATTTTTCCATTTTAGATGCTGATGACTGCAAACGTATCCTGATGGACTTGATGCAGCGTGACAACCTGTCTGGTGCGGAGAGTAAGGAACTCATTGCCAAGGCAATGAAGAAGATTTCAGACTGGAAGAATGATCTCATCATCCCTGAACAGGCGCATTCTGTCTGTGAAACAGTTGAGGATGTTCAACTTGCCCATTTGTATCAACTCTATGAACGTAACCTACGTGCCTATAATGCGGTTGATTTCGATGACTTGATTGTGCTGCCAACCCGCTTGCTTCAGGAAAATGCTGAGGTGCGAGAAAAATGGCAAAACCGTGTCCGTTATTTATTGGTCGATGAATATCAGGATACCAACACCGCCCAATATACGCTGGTCAAGCTTCTGGTTGGAGTGATGGGGCAGTTCACAGCCGTTGGTGATGATGACCAGTCCATTTACGCATGGCGCGGTGCCAAGCCTGAAAATATGGCGTTGCTGAAAGAGGATTTTCATAATTTAAACGTGATCAAGCTGGAGCAAAACTATCGCTCCACCAGCCGTATCCTCAAAGCAGCCAATGCCGTGATTGGCAATAATCCCCATATCTTTGACAAGAAATTGTGGAGTGACAAGGGACATGGTGAAACCATTCGGATTATCACCTGTTTAAATGACGATGATGAAGCTGAACGGGTGGTGAAAGACCTGATTACGCATAAACTAATGAATGGCAAAAGCTGGAAAGACTACGCAATTTTATATCGTGGCAACTTTCAGGCACGGGTTCTGGAAACGCAACTGCGCCAAATGCAGATTCCTTATAAACTATCAGGTGGTCAATCATTCTTTGCCCGTGCCGAGATTAAGGATGTGATGAGCTATTTACGCTTAATTATCAATCCAGAAGATGACAGTGCATTCTTGCGTATTATTAATACGCCAAAACGTGCAATTGGTCCTGTGACATTGGAAAAACTTGGCTTGTTTGCGCAGGAAAACACCTTGTCATTGCTTACCGCATCATCAGACCAGCGTTTAGCTATGGTATTGCCAAAAAAAGCGG
>JAXMGF010000074.1:0-1543 GCA_046347365.1 Acinetobacter sp.
GGTTCGCGTATCATTTTGACCCTGATTCATGCACTTAAACGTACGGGTGGCAAGAAAGGTGTTGCGGCACTGTGTATCGGCGGTGGTGAGGCGACTGCTGTTGCGATTGAATTGATCTAAATATCTATCATTCTTTTCTATTAAAAATCCTGCTTGATGCAGGATTTTTTATTTTCATAATTACAAAAAAATAATGCACCTTATCTAAAAATCCCGATAAGTTATGTTGTGTATAAAAAAACAACAAGGAATTTCCCATGCAACTCAATCATTATCTCAATTTCAAAGGACAGGCCGAACAGGCATTCATTTTTTACCAGTCTGTGTTTGGCGGTGAATTTTCCATGATTAGTCGCTATGGAGATATGCCACCCACTGAGGGAGTCATGCTTTCTGAAGTCGATAAAAGTTTAATCCTGCACGTTTCCTTACCGATCAATGAATCTACGGTTCTGATGGGATCGGATGTCAACGATCAGTTTTGCGCAGCAAATAGTGTGTTTACGCCAGGAAATAACCATTATATTTCGATTAATCTTGAATATGATGAAATGGAAGCACGACGTTTATTTAACCAGCTTTCAGTACATGGTCATATTGAAATGCAACTGGAGAAAACTTTCTGGGGTGCACTCTACGGTGCATTTACCGATCAGTTCGGGATAAAATGGATGGTCAATTGTCAGCTTGAGAGCATATAAATAACAGAATAAAGACTTCATCTAAATAATTTTTTGATGAAGTTCTAAGCATCAATATTTGCATATAATAAAAAAGCTGAACCGTAGTTCAGCTTTTGCTTTGAGGATACTTACGCACCAGTTTGATAACTGGCCTGTGGCACTGCGGTTGAAGCCTGATAAGGGTGAGTAAAATCCTGAAGTCCAGCAGCCGCTTCGTGAATGTCCTTGCCCTCTTTGACAACAAAGGTATCAAAGCCAGAACGTTTCAAATAATTTAAAACATCCTTAAACACATCACCTACTGCACGTAATTCACCCTGATAGCCCTGACGGCGTAATAACGCAGCAAAGGAGTAGCCCCGACCATCACCAAAACCAGCAAACTCGATAAAAATTGCATCTAGTTCATTTAATGGAAATTGATGGGTTTCAGGTGAATCATTGACTGTGATATATAAAGCCTTTTTACCTTGTACCTGTGTCAACTGATCAAGTTGTGCAGTGGTCAGCACTACATCACCTTGCGGAATCAGACCATCTTCAGCAATCACTTGATAGCTATTGTCTGCAATTGTGCCATCTTTAGAAAGCACTTGTAGCGATGTATTAAGCATAAGCACGCTCCTTAAATGGCTGGATGCCAACACGGCGGTAAGTGTCGATGAAACGCTCACCCTCTGTACGCAAGTCAAGATAGGTATTGAGGATTTCTTCAATCACATCAGGAACGGCATCCGCAGCAAACGATGGCCCCAGAATGTCCCCCAACGACGCATCGTGATCAGCGTGACCACCTAAAGTGATTTGATAGAACTCAGCACCTTTCTTATCGACTCCCAAAATACCGATGTTACCAACAT
>JAXMGF010000008.1:0-48846 GCA_046347365.1 Acinetobacter sp.
AGCTGGCGAATGATGGGTTCAGGTTTGATTTTTATCATGAGAATTACAATAATCGGCAGTACTGTCATTCCCAGAGTCCATGTCAGCAAATGCCATGACCAGGTATCACGCGCTTCCGCAATATCGGTCTGCATCAGGTTCTGGATTTGGTCAGATGTAATGAGTACGCCTAGTGTATTCACTGCATAAGCGGCAAAACCGCCAATAAATACCAATGCAATCGCCAGAGGTTTTGCTGTCCATTTCCAGTTAAAAAGCTGGAAAATAAAGTTATAGGCGGCAACCACAATAATGATTGAAGCGACAACAAATAATCCTGCCTTTACACCATTATATGGCGTCAGCATGTGTATTTTTTCAAAAAAGGCAATATTTAAAAATACACCCAACCAAATTGCCAGTAATAAATTAAATACAATTAAAGAAATAGGTTTTTTCTTTAAATTTTGAAAAAATGTCATCATTACAGTCTAAACATAAATATCCTGCTTCCTTTTTAATATAAAAATGCAAACTTAAAAATGACTTAAATAGAAAAAGACGATCAAGTGATCGCCTTTTTTGTTAAAATGATAATGATATTTAGGGTCTGTTGACATTTCACAGATGCTTGCGACAGAGGACATTTTTTAGACGGTACAAGGCATGTTTTGCGAAATTTAGTTATTCTAAATGAGCGAAACATAACGTAGTAACGGCAAAAAATGTCCCTGTCCCGTAGGGTTATGGCTAAAACTTCCCTAAACTGCGTTATGAAACTTGACAAGGGGGTCGCCATTGCCTGCGTTTCATGCCTTGTTTATGTCGTTTTAGCCTATAACGCAAGGCATGGCTGAAATGTCAACAAACCCTAACTCTTAGAACTTAAATTCCAGACCTAAACCAGCAACAGGCTGTTTATCCTTTTTACTGGCCTGCTCAAGCGTCAGGTAGCCTGCATAACCATAAGTCTTCACCTGCTTGTTAAATGCATAGTCCACGCCACCAATGATCTGTTTGGCCTCAAAATCCTCAACACCTGCTGGTTTAAAGCTCGTGGTGTTCTGGCTATATTGACCTTTTACTGTCCAGTTCTTTGCCTGTGGAATGGTATATTCTGCCCCCACCAGCCAGCCTTTTGCATCATCAATTGTATCTGTTCCCACCGCATTTCCAGCCACATTTTCAACTTCAGAACTTTGGAACAGTGCTTTCAGGGCTAAGCCATTTACTGGGTTGATACGGCCAATCACACGTAAAGTATTGGCTGCTGCTGTTACAGTTGGTGCAGTCGTTGTAGTACCAGAAGTAGGAATTGCTTTATCAGAGGCATTTAAGAAGCCACGCCCCAGAAATGAGCTTGGAATGGCTTTATCATAAGCAACACCAGCAACCAATAACGGACTTTCAAAGCTTGCAGAAGCTGACCATGCATCACCTAAACCACGGCCTGCTGTTTTAACAACACCTGATTTACTGGTATCAATTCCTGTTGCCTCGCCTGTTGCCAATAGGCCACTTACTTTAATGGCTCCGTCCAGTACAGGAACTTTTACTGCTGGTGATTCATAAACAACGACGTTGCTAACACGTGTTTCACCACCAAAGATTCCACCAATGTCGGCCTTATTGGCAACATAGTTGTTAAAAGTATCAACGACACTAGAAAGTTGCTTCAATGGCGTATCATGTACACCAATTTTCACTGTACCCAACTGGGCATCTTTCAAACCGACAAAACGGTTACGCTGTGACCAGTCTGTGCTGTCACCATCTGCGCTGAAGCCCCATTCAATGGCATAAACGGCACTTAAACGGTCTGTAAGTTTTTCATCGCCCTTAACACCAATAAATGAACTGTTTGAACTAATTTCCCAAACATCCTTGTTGGCCTTGGTTGCATTTTTTTCTGGTAGATAGTCAACACTGGCATCAATTTCACCGTAAATGGTCGGTGCTGCAAATGTTGTGGTTGCAAGTAAACCAAACACTGCTGCTGTTACAATTTTGATTTTCATTGTGTACGTCCCAGCTAAATTTGTAACAAATCCTACACATTAACTTTATATGACAAAACGATTAAAATCTTATTAATTTATTCCATTTTCGACTAAAGTTTAATTTTTAGACACTTTTTCAGTACCGTTTAACTCGATTTTTTCTTATCTCTTCATCCAGATTATTATTTTAACTATCAATCAATTAAGAAAATAAATTTATTTTCTATTTCAATAAAAACACCTTTATTCATAAAACAACTGTTTTTTATAAATTACTTCAATTTTCCATATAAAATATGATTTCAGCACATAAAACCTATTTCAATCGTAGGCCATTTTAGAAAAAAATTGTAATAAAACTATATTTTCATCTTGCATTATTTTTCCAAAGGAATATCGGCCATAAACACAAAATGGCAACCCCACAAATCATGGCTAAATAACGATAATATCCGAGTACATCCCCTACGATTCCACTCATCAGATACAGCAAACCACTCACTGTCGCCATGACTGACACCTGAAAGGTAAAGTCTGTTCCAGCAAATTGCTTACGGCTATATTGCATAACCAAGGTCAACATCACCACCAACAGCATCGCGGAACAGGCATCTTCAAATGCGTTCACGGCATATAGCCATAACGGTGCAACCTGAACCTGCTGGTCATATGCATACGCAACAACGGCGTAAGCGACCAGACTCAGAATTTTCAACAGGGAAAATATGATCAGGCATTGCGCCCGAGAAAAATATTTCAACAGCACCCCAGCACAAGCCGCCCCGATCAGTGCAGCGATGGCACCAAACATGGTGATAAACACGCCAATTTGGGTGAAGCTTAATCCCATATCCACCATAAGTGGCTTTAATAACGGCCCTGCCATACCATCGGCGACTTTGAAGCTGAGCAAGACCATTAACCAGCTTTTAAGCGCTTTGGATGAGCTAAAATAATTCAGGTAATTCCTGATGGCCTGTATGAATGAGGGAGCAACCTCTGGATCATCAACGCTTGGCCTTGAATGAAGCGGTTCCCGATAACATAAAACAGGTAAGGTGTTCAGGAAAACCAGTACCGCCAACACAAGAAATGTTGCCTGCCAATGCAGCCAGTCCAGACACCAGAGCACCGCTCCACCACCAACAATAAAGCCCAGACGGGAACCGATCACCTGAAAGGTATTGCCCCAATGTTGCTGATCACTTTTAAGCAAATTTACAGCCAGACCATCTGTGGCTATATCCTGAGTTGCTCCCGTAAGGTTGATCAGCAGCAATAGCACAAAAAAAATGATCAAATAACTGGGTTGATCCAAGGCCTGAATCGGAAAAAAAGACAAAATGACCAGAATGACCACGCTAGATAATTGGGTGGGGACAATCCAGCTACGATAATGCCCCAGACGTGACAAGGCATTACGATCCACATAGGCCGCCCAAAAAATCTTGATTGACCACGGCAGCATCAACAACCCAAAGCCACCAATATGTGCCAGAGATACCCCCTGCGCCCTTAAAATCACGGGTAAGGCGTGGGTCATAAAGCCAACGGGAAGTCCCTGTGCCCAATATAGGGAAAACAATAAAATGTAAATCTGTCGGAGATTAGGCACTTTTTCAGTTTCCCTTGGCAAGCTATGGCGAAGCCCAAAGTATCCAATCCTTTCAGTGTCATGGCAATAAAATCTTATTTTTTGCCAATGCAGGCACTGTCATGAGGATTTAAGATAATAGGAGTTGTTCTTGATCTATCTTCGCTTATGCCACAAGATTTTCCAGATTTACCGCCCTTAGTTCCGCAACGTGGCACAGCGTATAGTCGTGCATTGTGCAGAAAACTTTTCATTGCTCAGGTATGAAAAGTGGCTTTTATCATATTGCCCATGCCGCTGGTGTACCGATTGTGATGTTTTCTTTCGATTATGACCACAAGACTATTTATAGTCTGGGCGCATTCACCACGACAGGACACTACCAGCAAGACCTTGAAAAATTATGAAATGTTATGAGACATTTTTCACCAAAAATCCACACTGGCTGGCTAAAACCTTACAAAAACTTGTGAAAAAAAACTAGAAAATTAAGGGCAAATCTGCTCTGATGTGCCCATCTTTTTGTACACTTTATCTGCATTTAATATGAACATTGCTCGACTGTCTTGCCTGGCATTCCTTAGCCTGGCTTTATTTGGTTGTGATCAGACTGCAAAAAAAACACCTCCCTTGGCAATCAAGGCCCGTGAACCTGTGATCGCACTAGCGTTGGGTGGTGGTGGTGCCAAGGGCTTTGCTCATATTGGTGTGATCAAGGTGCTGGAATCACATGGGATTAAGGCCAAGATTGTGACAGGTACCAGTGCAGGCAGTTTTGTCGGTAGTATCTATGCCAGTGGTCAAACACCTTATCAAATGCAAAACCTTGCCCTAAAGCTGCAAGAGTCTGATCTGCGTGATTTAACTCTCAATAGTCAGGGCTTTATTGCAGGGCAAAAATTACAGAACTACGTCAATGCTCAGGTGGGCAATAAACCAATTGAACAGTTTCCAAAACGTTTTGCTGCGGTTGCCACCCGTTTGGATAATGGTAAAAAGGCTGAATTTATTAAAGGAAATGCAGGTCAGGCAGTACGTGCATCCTGTAGTATCCCGAACGTTTTTGTACCCACTGTGATTGGCAATACCAAATATGTCGATGGCGGTCTGGTCAGTCCTATTCCAGTCAAAACAGCGAAAGACATGGGTGCTGACATTGTAATTGCGGTGGATATTTCAGCCCGCCCAACGGGTGACAAACCATTGAGTATGTGGGGTTTGCTCGATCAGACCATTAACATTATGGGGCAGCAAAGTATCAATGAGGAACTGAATCAGGCAAATGTGGTGATTCAGCCTAAAGTTGGTCATCTGGGTGTGCTTGAACTGAAGTCAAGTAATGAAGCGATTTTAGAGGGTGAAAGAGCGGCTCAGGCTAAAATCGTTGCCATTCAAAAAGCCATTACTGATTTTAAGAAGTCCCCTGCTGCATTACAGCCAGCGCCTCGGGCTAAATTCTAGCAAATAACCTTAACAGGCGGTTTACAGTTCAAAAGCTTGCTCTATGAGTAAGCTTTTGCCTTTGCTTTTGTACCACATCCTAAAAAACAATCTTTTTATATTCATAAAGATAATCATCTGCTAGAGTGGGGAAAGTGAATATTTTTTCACCTCCACTCAGTTTAATGATGCGAGCAAATCTATGGAGTTTGTAGTTGAGCCTTGGCACTGGTTTGTATTAGGGATTTTACTGATTCTTTCAGAGTTGATTTTGCCTGCTTTTGCCGCATTATGGTTTGGCATAGCAGCAGTCATGGTGTGTATTTTACTGTGGCTTTTCCCAATGATGGGCTTTACCACCCAAGTGGTGACCTGGGGCATTTTATCTATTTTATGCACAATACTCTGGTTCAAGTTTATCAAGCCACTCTCGACTGATAAAACCAAGGCAGGATTACCTCGGGAAGCCACGATTGGACAAGTGGGCATGGTTATCCGCACTGGACTTGAGCATGATCAAATTGTGGTACGTTTCCCCATGCCTGTACTGGGTTCCGATGAATGGAACTGCCGAACTACAACGGCCGTTCAGGTCGGTGACCGTGTTCGGGTCGTTGATATTCTAGGTAATGATTTAGTGGTGCAACCACATATTAGTCATATTTCATAACAAAGAGGGTTTTGATATGTCTGCTGGAGCGATTATTGTTTTAGCTCTTTTGGTCTTTATTGGCATAACCATTTTTAAAGGGGTTCGTATTGTTCCTCAGGGTTATAAATGGATTGTGCAACGTTTAGGTAAATATCATACCACGTTGAGTCCTGGCCTGAATTTTGTCATTCCGTATGTTGATGAAGTGGCGTATAAAATCACCACCAAAGATATTGTACTGGATATTCCATCGCAGGAAGTGATTACACGCGACAATGCGGTTTTGGTGATGAATGCGGTTGCATACATCAACCTCACCACACCTGAAAAAGCGGTGTATGGCATTGAAAACTATACATGGGCAATTCAAAACCTTGTTCAAACCTCACTACGTTCTATTGTGGGTGAAATGGATCTGGATGATGCACTGTCCTCTCGTGATCATATCAAGGCAAAATTAAAGGCTGCCATTTCTGATGATATTGCAGACTGGGGGATTACGCTTAAAACCGTTGAAATTCAGGATATCCAGCCATCTCACACCATGCAGGCCGCGATGGAGGCACAGGCTGCGGCCGAACGCCAACGCCGTGCAACGGTCACAAAAGCAGACGGTGAAAAGCAGGCGGCTATTTTAGAGGCGGATGGTCGTCTGGAAGCCTCCCGCCGTGATGCCGAGGCACAGGTTGTATTGGCTGAATCTTCACAGCGTGCCATTGAAATGGTCACCACTGCTGTGGGCGATAAAGAGATTCCTGTTGCCTACCTATTGGGTGAACAATATGTGAAAGCCATGCAGGATTTATCCAAATCAAGTAATTCAAAAACAGTGGTATTGCCTGCTGATGTATTAAATAGCATTCGTGGAATTATGGGTAAGCATTAATTTTTAGTTATAAAAAAACGTACTATCTCTAAAGATGGTGCGTTTTTTTATTGAGCAAATACCATCTAACCTGTGTAGTTGATATTTATTGCTCAGCTAATTTCTTAATTTTACGATCAAAAATAAAAGGGCCAAAAGGTAGGATCGCAGCAATCAACCCCATGTTAAAAATACTCAGTGACCATTTCATACGGTGACAAACAACCAGCAAGACCGCTAAAAACAACAAGAACAGTACTCCATGTCCCATACCAATGTATTTGACAAAAACAGGATTATCCCAAATATATTTAATCGGCATCGCAACACCAAGCAATAACAGGAAACTGATTCCCTCAAGCGTACCCACGAAACGTAAAGTTTTAATATTCATGATGATACTGTTCCTGTCATTAACTTTTTCGTGCCAGTAAAAACTGTGCAATTGCCACCAGCTCTCTGGCATCATCGCCAAAATGGCCCAATGCTTCAAATGCCTGATCATGCAGGGTTTGTGCGTAGGCTTGAGCTTTTTCCAAACCCATTAAGGCTGGATAAGTCGATTTTTGTACCTGCTGATCCTTGCCCGCAGTTTTACCCAATGTTTCAGTGCTGGCGGTAATATCCAGAATGTCATCCTGAACCTGAAAAGCCAAACCAATGCTTTGCCCAAACTGGCGCAACTTTGGAATCGCCTGATCTGTACCTGCAAAAACTGTCACTGCACCCATCATAATCGCGGCCTGAATCAAGGCACCTGTTTTATTACGGTGAATATTTTCCAGTTCAGCCTGATCGACCTGTTTACCTTCAGCCTGTAAATCCAGTACCTGACCACAGACCATCTTCGAGCTGGCTGTGGCTAAAATCTGCATCTGTTTCAACACAATTGCAGCATCAGTCCCCTGCCCCTGTTCATCAAATAAACGGCTTCCCAGAATTTCAAATGCCATGGACTGCAAGATGTCACCTGCCAACAAGGCAGTATCCTCACCAAATGCCACATGGCAAGTTGGTTGCCCACGGCGCAGCAAGTCATTATCCATACAGGGTAAATCATCATGTGCCAACGAATAACAGTGAATCAACTCAACCGCAACGGCTGCACGGCGGGCGGCCGCAAAATAAGGGTTGGGTTGCAATGAGGCAGCCGCATAACACAATGCAGGACGAACACGCTTTCCCCCTAGCATCACGGCATGATGCACAGCGGCCTTTAACGGTTCTGGAATGGAGAATGCAGCCAATGCTGTCAATAAATCCTGTTGAATACGTTGTTGAGCTTGTTGTAAAACATCCGCATTAACTTGAGAAATAGATGACACAATTGCCTCTGGAAGCTTGAATGATAAGGATAAAGACAGGACCTGTCAGAATGGCGACATCATACCATTATTTATCTCAGGAAATTGTGTTTGTATTTTTAACTTATTCAAAATAATAAAGCCTCCAAAAGGAGACTCTATCAAGAAATTTACTGGGATAATTTAGAACGTATCACCTGGTACACGCACCCAACCTTCCATCAATACACGGGCGCTACGGCTCATAATGGCTTTTTTCACAGCCCATTTGCCATCAATCAACTCAGCTTGGGCGCCAACACGCAATGTCCCTGATGGATGACCAAAACGAACCGCTTCACGCTCACCACCGCCCGCTGCCAGATTCACCAACGTTCCTGGAATGGCTGCTGCCGTACCAATTGCAACTGCGGCTGTGCCCATCATGGCGTGGTGCAGCTTACCCATCGACAAGGCACGAACCAATAAATCAACATCAGCCGCTTCAACGGTTTTACCACTTGAAGAGGTATAGGCTTTCGGCTGAGAAACAAAGGCAATTTTAGGCGTATGCTGACGGGCAGCCGCTTCAGAAATATCCTTGATCAATCCCATCTGCACCGCACCATAGGCACGGATTTTTTCAAAACGTGCCAAAGCAGGGTTATCACCATTGATATGATCCTGCAATTCTGTACCCTGATAGCCAATATCTTCCGCATTCAGGAAAATGGTTGGAATACCCGCATTGATAAAGGTGGCCTGAAATGTCCCAATCTCAGGTACTTCAAGCTGATCCACCACATTGCCTGTAGGAAACATATCGCCGCCCTCTTCACCATCATCAGCAGGGTCTAAAAATTCAATCTGTACTTCTGCTGCTGGAAATGTCACACCATCCAGCTCGAAATCACCCGTTTCCTGCACCTGCCCATGGGTTACTGGCACATGTGCAACAATGGTTTTCTGGATATTTTTCTGCCAGATGCGAACTGTACAGATGCCATTTTCAGGAATACGCTCAGCATCGACCAGACCATTGGAAATGGCAAATGAACCAACTGCGGCGGTAAGGTTGCCACAGTTACCACTCCAGTCCACAAATGGCTGGTCAATGGAAACCTGTCCAAATAAATAATCGACATCGTGTTCTGGTTGCGAACTTTTTGCCAGAATCACGGTTTTACTGGTACTGGAAGTTGCGCCACCCATGCCATCAATTTGCTTGCCATACGGGTCTGGGCTGCCAATCACACGAAGAAGAAGTTGATCACGTGCCTTTCCTGCCACCTGTGCCGCTTCAGGCAAATCATCCAGCTTGAAAAACACCCCCTTACTTGTGCCACCACGCATATAGGTTGCTGGGACTTTGATTTGCGGTACTGAGCTCATGTCAATTTCATCCTTTTATCATGTTTTGGTGCAGCTAGGTTTTATGTTCAACGTTACTGCACAGCAGTCAAAAATGCCATACGACCAATGGTTTTAGGTTAAGTATTTTAGGCAAAATATGGCCTTATATTGGGTATATCAGCATGATTTAACAATAGCACTAAAGCCAACAAACATGGTTAAAAAACAAAGGTGCCTTTCAAGCGTACAAATATAAATCAATATTTATTTTATCAATCATTCAAATATAGGATTTTAAATAACTTTTAAAAACTACTTTACAGTCATAGCCTGCCTGTACTTTTACTAGGCGAACATCCTGCAATCTATTAGAATAATCCACTTATTCATCGTCGAGCTCAGTCCTTTGAACAACGATTCTTCTCAACTTCAGCGTGGACTAAAAAACCGCCATATCCAGCTCATTGCGATGGGTGGAGCAATTGGTACGGGCTTATTTTTAGGTTCTGCACAGGTGATCCAGTCTGCTGGACCATCCATTATTTTGGGTTATGCGATTGGCGGCCTGATCGCCTTTTTAATCATGCGTCAACTTGGTGAAATGATTGTTGAAGAGCCTGTTGCAGGTTCATTTAGCCATTTCGCCTATCAGTATTGGGGTAAGTTTCCAGGTTTCCTGTCAGGCTGGAACTATTGGGTATTGTATATCCTTGTTGCCATGAGTGAGCTGACGGCGGTCGCCAAATATATTAATTACTGGTGGCCTCATATTGCCGCCTGGCAGTCGGTGCTGTTCTTCTTTGTCATCATTACTGCCATTAACCTGACCAATGTGAAATTTTATGGTGAATCAGAATTCTGGCTTGCCATTATTAAGGTCACGGCCGTGGTTGCCATGATCCTGTTTGGCCTGTTCCTGCTCTTTACCGCAGATGCCAATTCAACCGCCTCATTTAGCAACCTCTGGGCGCATGGTGGATTTTTCCCAAATGGCTTCGATGGCCTGTTCTATATGCTGGCATTCCTGATGTTTGCCTTTGGTGGGATTGAATTGATTGGTATGGCAGCAGCCGAAGCCAATGATCCAAAGAAAACCATTCCTAAAGCGATCAATCAGGTTGTGTTCCGTATTCTGATTTTCTACATCGGTTCACTCACAATTTTATTATCACTTGTGCCCTGGAATCAGTTGGATTTAGGCGGTCTGGATAAAAGCCCATTTGTGATGATCTTTAGCCAGATGGGAATTGGCTGGGCAGCACATTTACTCAACTTTATTATCCTGACGGCTGCTTTATCGGTCTATAACAGTGGTATGTATGCCAATAGCCGTATGCTGTACGGTCTGGCTCAGCAAGGCAATGCGCCTAAAGTGTTTGCCAAGACCAATAAACAGGGTGTGCCTGTACCAGCGGTTTTACTGTCTGCCTTATTGATCTTTGGCTGTGTGTTGTTGAACTACTTTGTTCCAGAAGATGCCCTTGGCCATTTGATGTATGTAGTGGTCGGCGCACTGGTTTTAAACTGGGCGATGATCAGCCTGACCCACCTGAAATTCAAGGCGATGACCAAGACAAAAGCCCTGAAAACCAGCTTCCCTGCGTTATGGTCGCCATTGAGTAACTATTTGGTCTTGGCATTTATTGCTGTGGTGTTGTACATCAAGTGTGGCAGCAGGGCTTGGGCGAATCCGTGCTGATGATTCCAATCTGATTGTGCTGATGTTTTTACTGTATAAAGTGCTGAATTTAAAAGCCAAGAATTAAATACTTGATCGGTATTGAAAAAGTGATTGTTCTACAATCACTTTTTTGTTTATGCTTTTTTCATTTACAATCACCGCACTATGCGCCCTTAGCTTAACTGGATAGAGCAGTTGCCCTCCTAAGCGACCGGACGTCTGAGCCCTGCAGGGCGCACAATCACAATAAACAAATATAGAAAGGCTCTAGACTATTTATAAATAAGCTTTTTAGTTGTTCAAAAAAGTGACCACTCTCTATAAAAATTCTATTTTTTACAAAAAACCCTTGACCTTACAAAAAAATTTTTTAGTAAAAATGCAAAAATTTGACCTTATGATCTTAGAAAAATAGTTTATATTTTTCATCATATTATCAATAAAAACACAGATGTATATTAAATTTTATAGCATTTTTTTGTTAAATTTCATGTAATCAATCGTACTGTGTAGTTCATTTAAAACCTTTACTCTTATTTTAATTATGGTATTTTTGTTACATGAGGCTATAGCCAATCATAGTTTCGTCAATACTTAGAATCTTGAAGTTCAAGGAAAGATTTAAAATGAAATTAAAATATCTTAGCACTGCCATGGTCTTAGCGACGCTACCTGCAACTGGAGTTTTGCAGCTGCATTAGATCGCTCAGGTCAATCAATCTCTGCATTCTTGCAACCTGGTAACTATTTTGAAGCAGGTATTTCTGTATTAGATCCAAACGTTTCTGGTAAGGTACGTAATGGGTATTACCCAAATGCTGCCCTTCCTTGGTTCAGCTGGATTACAAAATACTAGCGTAGGAGAAATGGCAGGGGACTACTACTTCTAGCGCCGCACTAAAACTACAAGTTACAGATAACTTCTTTTGGTTTAATTTACGACCAACCATTTAAAAGCCGAGGTTGAGCAAAAAGGCACTGGTACTCAAAACTACTGCCTTACCAGGCCCATTAGCTCCGTTAGGTAATCAAGGTGCTTTTCACAAATTGGCACAGAAGGTACTTCTGCAGAAAGAGGGTTACAAATCACAAAGTATTTCAACAAGCTTTTTGGCTACCAACCCAACTGAAAATTTTAATTTTTATGCTGGCCCTGTCTATCAAACAGTTGAAGGTGATGTTCAACTTCGTGGTCTTGCATACGGTGGCAGCAGTACAGCATTTGCGGCTATAATGCCAGCATTAAAGAAACTGGTGATATTGCTGTTAGCTGGTGCAGCTTTTCAAATTCCTGATATTGCATTAAAAGCTTCTGTTACATATCGCCTGAAATTAAACATAAAGTTAATATTGATGAGTCATCTGCTGGTGCTGGACCAATCGCAGCGATTTTAAATAATGCTACAGGTTCTACAGATATCACAACACCACAATCTGTAAATCTAGACCTTCAAACAGGGTATTATGGCGAACACTGTTGCATTCGCAAATGTTCGTTGGGTAAATTGGAAAAAAGATTTTGCAATCCGCCCTTAATGCATTTGCAGTCGCATCTAATATTGCGGGTGCTAGCCCTACCATTAATAAACCTAATGGTTTTGATTTAGTTGCCTATTCTGATGATCAATGGTCTATAAATACAGGTATTGGCCGTAAACTAAATGATCAATGGGCGGGTAATGTCTCTGTAGGCTAGGACTCTGGTGCAGGTAATCCTGTAACCACTGCGAGTCCAACAGAAGGTTATTGAACGTAGGTTTAGGTGCTCAATTTAGCCCAACACCACAAACTTTCATTGCTGGTGGTGTAAAATACTTCTGGTTAGGCGATGCTAAAGCTCAGTCTGGTTCTCAATTCGATACTGCAAACTATGTTGCTGATTTCACAGACAACCATGCGATCGCATACGGCATGAAAATTGGTTATAAATTCTAAGTTTCAAAAAATTAATCTAAATAAAAAAGGCGCTATAAGCGCCTTTTTTATTGTCTATTTTTTCTTGCTTAAGCAGGAATATTACGCGAAACAGAACGGGATTGCTTCTTTTAATGCATCATAACCATTGATTGCAGGAAACTGCGGAAACTCCGCAATAACATTTGCAGGCGCATCAAACAAGAAACCATGGTCGGCTTCACCAAGCATCGTAGTATCGTTATGCTAACTTCTGCGGCAATTACCCGAAAGTTTAAACCATGTAATGTTTTAACCGCTTGACGCTTTTGATCTGGTTGACGCAGTTTATAGGCAGTAATCATGCCATATTTTCATCGGTCTCAAGTTTATGACAGAAAATTGTTGGCCAGCCTAACTGCTTCATCAATGGATGGGCAAACTCATAGAATGTATCAGATAAAATAATCAGTTGAAAATGAGTACACCCATTCCACAAATTCTCTCGCACCTTCAAAAGGCCCCATGTCTGCAATAACGTCCTGAATGTCATTTAAACCCAAACCATGTTGTTTCAGGATGTTTAAACGCTGGGTCATTAATACATCATAATCTGGAATATCACGAGTTGTTGCCTCGAGTTCTTTAATGCCAGTTTTCTTTGCAAAATTAATCCAGATTTCTGGAACCAAAACCCCTTCAAGATCTAGGCAGACGATTTCCATGAATGCTTCCAATGTTGGTTAAAAATTGCTGTATCATACCATTAACATTTTCAATTTTGCGCTGTTGTTGAATAAAACGGTTTTATTCTGCAAGATTAAAACCACAAGCAGGCCAACAGCTTTGCTTATAATGATTTACAATTGTGCCCAAGCCTATCGCCAGGAACATTCATGACTGTTATTCCTACTATTGACCTTGTAGATGCGCTCGCTGCTGAATACGCAGACAAATCGCCACGAGAAATTTTAGAACTCGCACTTAGCCAGCAAGGTGAGATTGCAATTTCATTTTCGGGTGCGGAAGATGTGGTGCTGATTGATATTGCCTCACGCCTTGGCAAACCCTTTCGTGTATTTAGTCTGGATACAGGTCGTTTGCATGCGGAAACCTATCAATTTATTGAAACGGTCCGTAAGCACTATAATATCACTATTGAAATCTGCTTCCCTGAATCCGCAGCAGTACAACAACTGGTTAATGAAAAAGGGTTGTTTAGCTTTTTTGAAGATGGGCATCAGGAATGTTGTGGCATTCGTAAAGTACAACCTTTGCGTAAAAAATTAGCCACTTTAGATGGTTGGATTACAGGGCAACGTAAGGACCAGAGTCCAACTCGCAGTGATGTTCCTGTGGTTCAAGCCGATGTCGGTTTCTCTGGCGAGGGCAAACAACTGATCAAATACAATCCACTAGCCAACTGGAGTAGCGCGGATGTATGGAGTTACATTCGCATGATGGAGATTCCATACAACCCACTGCATGAGCGTGGATTTATTTCAATTGGCTGTGAACCATGTACCCGCCCAGTACTGCCAAACCAACATGAACGTGAAGGCCGCTGGTGGTGGGAAGAGGCAACCCATAAGGAATGTGGCTTGCATGCGGGCAATCTTAAAAAATAAGCCATAACAGATTTGGTATAAAAAGCCACTGATTCATTAGTGGTTTTATTTTTTCTGACTACTGTGTACAAAGTTATATTTTAACCAGAACAAACCGTATATACTTCACACAACGGTTCAATAATTCTAATAAGAATTATAGGGTGTGTTGGATGCGATCTTGCGAGCTATGTTCCATTGCGATATAGCACATTGTTTAGACTATGCACGGCATGATTGAAGTGTCATCAGACCCTACAAGTATCTTATAAAAAATGCAAGGAGAGGCTATATACATGCGCCCATTACACCCAATCGATTTCATTTTTCTTTCTTTAGAGAAAAGACAGCAACCTATGCATGTAGGTGGCTTGTTTTTATTTGAGATTCCAGAAAATGCATCGCCTACTTTCGTTCATGACCTAGTTCAAGATATCCGACAATCAAAAAGTATTCCTGTTCCACCATTCAACAACCAGCTCAATGGGCTGTTTTGGGGAGAGGATGAAGAGTTCGATATTGACCACCATTTCCGCCATATTGCCTTGCCAAACCCAGGCCGTATCCGTGAATTACTGGTTTATATTTCGCAACAACACAGTTCTTTGATTGATCGAGCCAAGCCATTGTGGACCTGTGACATTATCGAAGGAATTGAAGGCAATCGTTTCGCGATGTATTTAAAAATCCATCATGCAATGGTCGATGGTGTTGCAGGAATGCGTTTGATTGAAAAGTCACTGTCTAAAGACCCAGATGAAAAGCATGTCGTACCATTATGGTGCGTTGAAGGAAAGCGTACTAAACGCTTAAAGGCACCTAAAGCCTCTGCTGTCAGTAAAATCAGGGGAGTTCTGGATACGATTAAGTCCCAGTGTGAAGTTGCACCTAAAGTGATGCAGGAACTTTCACAAACCTTATTTAAGGAAATCGGGAAAAACCCTGATTATGTCTCAACATTTCAGGCCCCACCGTCAATTTTAAACCAACGTGTCAGCTCTTCCCGTCGTTTTGCTGCACAATCTTTTGAGTTGGAACGTTTCCGCCTTATCGCTAAAACACTGGGTGTAACACTCAATGACGTAGTACTAGCCGTTTGCTCTGGTGCATTACGTGAATATTTGATCAATCAAAATAGTTTGCCGAAAAAACCGTTAATTGCAATGGTGCCTGCTTCATTGCGTACAGATGATTCTGATTTCAGCAACCGTATCACCATGATTCTGGCAAATTTAGCCACCCATATTGCGGACCCAATTGAACGTTTAGAAATTATTCGCCGTAGTGTGCAGAACTCAAAACAGCGGTTTAGCCGCATGACTGCAAATGAAATCCTGAACTATAGTGCATTAGTCTATGGACCAGCAGGTTTAAACATCGCTTCAGGAATGTTACCGAAACGTCAGGCATTTAATGTAGTGATTTCGAATGTACCAGGTCCACGTGAACCATTATATTGGAATGGCGCAAAATTGGATGCGCTCTACCCTGCTTCAATCGTCATGGATGGCCAAGCACTAAATATTACAATGACAAGTTATTTAGATAAATTAGAAGTAGGTTTGATTGCATGTCGTAATACAGTACCTAAAATGCAGACACTTCTTACGCATTTAGAGGACGAAATTCAGCGTTTTGAACAGGCCATTCAGGATTTGCCTGAACAGAAAGTTGTGAATTAAATTCACAGAAAAAATTAAGGGGCTTTACATAGCCCCTTATTTTTTAATTGCACGACAACGCTGTAAAAGCTGATGACAGGCGGAACGAATCATGGCCGTAGTAATCTGAACCTCTTTACCTTGGCTATCAACCATATAGCATGTGTTAACAGGGTTACTGTCCAACACATGCTTAAAACCTTGATTCACTAATCTTTCACTGACATTCATAATTATATACCCCATCTTATTTGCTAAGATACTCAAGATACCTATGGCTCATTCTATGGTTCTAGTATTTAAAATTTGTGATCGAAAGTAAAATTTCAGTTGTAACAAGGATTAAGCGAAATATTGTTACAACTTTAGCTTAAAATGATATCGTATTGCTCTTGCGTATACAGATTTTCGACCTGAAATTTAATCACGCGATTAATGAAATGTTCCAGATCCGCCACGGCTGGGGCTTCTGCTGTGAGTAGCCGATCAATGACCGCTGGATGTGCAACGACAGTAAAGCCACCCTTGGAATCAAATGCACGGGCATAGCGCAGGATTTCTCGAAATATTTCGTAACATACTGTCTCCGCGGTCTTCACATAACCACGCCCCTGACAAGTTGGGCATGATTCACACAAAGTAAATGTTCTAAAGACTCACGTGTACGTTTACGTGTCATTTCAACCAAGCCTAACTCTGAAATCCAGTATTTTTGTTTTGGCATGATCACGTTCAAGCATACAGCTCAAACTGATGCGCATGACCTCTTGTCGATGCTTCAAGCTCTTGCATGTCAATAAAATCAATAATGATAATGCCACCTAGATTTCGCAAACGTAATTGTCTTGCGATAACCTGAGTGGCTTCCATATTACCTTAAACATTGCGTCTTCCAGACTTCTTCCCACATAAGACCCTGTATTGACATCAATCGTGGTCATGGCTTCGGTCTGGTCAATCATCAGGTAACCACCAGACTTGAGCGCCACCCGAGTCTGCAAGGCTTTCTGTAGATCATCCTCAACGTTGTATAAGTCAAACAGTGGTTTTTCACCAGGATAATGAATCAAACGATCATGCATGCTCGGCATAAATTCATCAATAAATTCTTGCAGCTTGCCGTAGATTTCCCGTGAATCGACATAAATTTTGGCAGTTTGTTCACTGGCCAGATCACGCACCACTCGGCGCGGCAAAGGCAATTCCTCAAAGATCAGGGATGGAACAACGGTACTTTGCTGGGTACGTTGAATATATTCCCAAAGCTTGGCGAGATAGCACATGTCCTGCACAATCGACGCTTCATCCACTCCCTCTGCGGCAGTACGCACAATCACGCTGCCTGGTAACTGGTGTTCGACCTGAATACGCTCAATCATGCTGCGTAAACGGTCACGCTCCTCTTCGGACTCAATGCCGGGAAACCCCAATATGCTTGCCAAAAGGCATCATCACCAGATAACGGGATGGGATAGAAAGGTCAGTGCTAAGTCGGGCGCCTTTAGTGCCAAGCATGTCTTTCATGACTTGAACCGTCAGGATTTGCCCAGGATGTAGCAACTCAAAAACGTTGGGATGGCTGTGAACGGGGCCACACCATATCATTACGGCGTAAAAAAGCGGTTCTTGGGACAAACCAATATCAACAAAGGCGGCCTGCATTCTCGGGCAGCACCCGCACCACCTTGCCCTTGTAGATATTACCCACTAAACCACGCTTTACCGCGTGTCAGTCAACGAATAATTCATTAACCGTTCCATTTTCAATCAAGGCCACACGACATTCCATCGGTGTGACGTTAATCAGCAATTCTTCTGCCATAACCAACTCAAAATTTTATAAAAAATTCTTATATCCGAAAGTAGCAGCCTGTAATTTTATACTGAGGCCTTAACGCTTTCTAATAACTGTACTGTCTCATATAAGGGTAAGCCTACAACATTACTGTAACTTCCACGAATCTGTGGAATATATTGCGCCGCAATTCCCTGTATCGCATAGGCACCTGCCTTATCAATAGGTTCGCCAGTAGCCCAGTATTTTTCCATTTCCGCATCACTCAAACGTTGGAACTCAACCTGGGTACGCACTACGGTGCTCAAGATTTTCGAGCTGCTTGCCACACAGATTCCAGAGTAGACATCATGCCACTGTCCAGAAAGTGCTGACCAGATTTCAAAGGCATGCTGCTTTGACTCTGGCTTTCCAATAATCTTTCCAGCACAACTTAAACTGGTATCCGCTGCAATCACAATCGCTTCTGGGTACTGGTTTAAAACAACCTGAGCCTTGTCCCTTGCCAAGCGTTCAACATACTGTTCAACAGTTTCACCGTCCTGCACAGCCTCATCAACATCTGGACTATAACTATCGAAGTCCAGACCGAGTTGCCTTAACAGCTCCTGCCGACGGGGTGAGCTTGATGCGAGAATTATATGCGCCATTTATGTAAACAATAATAAACCAGAGGCCACGTCACGATACTGGTCAGCACAGGCTGCCAATGACGCGCAATCGAAAAATGTGTCCCTGCAATGGTCTGGCTAATCCACAGAAAAATGATATGCGTCACAATCGCAATCATCGCAATCACCCATGAATTTCCAAAAGTCAGGATACGGCGTTCACGAATAAAATAGCGTGTCGCAAAGGCAATAAATACAAAACTCAGTGCATTTAAACCGAAAGGTGCATCCAACAGCAAATCAACGAACAGTCCCATGCCGAATGCAAACCAGACACCACACCAGACGGGCTGGTAAAGAATCCAGAACAGCATGATCATCAGCATCAATGATGGCCGCCAGCCTGAAGCTTCATAGGCAATTGGGTAGACCATCAGGATTGATCCGATCACAATCGAAATGATGATCATCCAAAGCGGGTCTTTACGTTTTTCATAATTCAGCTTAGCGATCGGCATAAGGCTGCTCCTGCGCCAAGGATTCAGAGAACAGCACCACCACATGATGGCCACTTGCAAGCTGGGCCGCTGGTCTCACATCAATTTCGGCAAACTCACCCGAAGTATGACGGCTCACCTTAGACACCGTTCCCACTAAATAACCTGCTGGAAAATGTTCACCCAAGCCTGAACTGAACACCTTGTCCCCCACCTGAATATTGGCACTGGTAGGTACATACTCCATTTTGAGCTGTCCCAAATCCCCTGTACCCGAGACGATTGCACGCATCCCCGTACGCTCCAAACGTACAGAGAGGGAATGTTCTTTATCAGACAGCAACATCACCCGCGAACTGTGCGGATAGACACTAATCAACTGCCCCATAATGCCTTTATCATCCAGAACGGTCTGGCCCACCTTTAAATGGTCCAGTGAACCACGGTTGATAATGATGATATGACGTAAAGGGTCAGCATCTGTCCCAATCACTTCCGCAATCTGCATACGGCCATCAATAATCAATGGCGTATCCAGAAGCCCCCTTAAACGGTTATTTTCCGCAGAGAGTTCTGAAAGTTTTTGTAGACGCACTTGTGCCTGTAGCAGTTCAGCCTGCATCGCAGTGTTTTCACGGCGCAGTTGGGTTTCAGACTTGGTTTGTTGGTTCAGCCATTCTCGCGACAGTACAGGATAGCTTGCCAGCGCATAAATCGGATTATACGCGGCGTACAGAACATCCCTTGCAGGCTGGATGACATAGGGCATGCGCCAGTCAAAGAAAAGCACCACCAGACATGTAATGACCGCAATGATAAAGGAGCGAAAAGATGGCGGTTGTCTTGAAAAAAGATTCGGTTGCACCGCCTGATCCTTATGGTTTAACCAACGAAAAGCATGTCATGGTTTGGATTGTCAAAAAACTCTAAGACTTTACCGCCACCACGGGTGACGCAGGTTAAAGGATCATCAGCAACAATCACAGGTAAACCTGTTTCTTGGGCAAGGAGTTTATCGAGGTTACGCAGCAATGCACCACCGCCTGTTAAAACAATGCCACGTTCAGCAATATCAGAAGACAACTCGGGAGGCGTTTGTTCAAGTGCAGATTTTACAGCGCTGACAATACTTTGTAGTGGATCAGAAATCGCCTGAGTAATTTCATCAGAAGTTACGGTAATCGCACGAGGAACACCCTCAGCTAAATTACGTCCACGCACTTCTATTTGTAGCGTTTTGCCATCGGCAATCGCCATACCCACTTCTTTCTTGATCGTTTCAGCCGTTGTTTCGCCAATCACGCAACCGTGTGCCTTACGAACATAGTTGATAATCTGTTCATCAAAGACATCACCACCGATACGGAGTGAATCTGCGTAGACACAACCCTGTAATGAAATGATTGCGATCTCGGTCGTACCACCGCCCACATCCACCACCATTGAACCACATGCCTGTTCAACTGGCATACCCGCACCAATTGCGGCAGCCATTGGCTCTTCAATCAAACGCACATCACGCGCGCCTGCATTGAACACAGCCTCACGAATGGCACGGCGTTCAACCAATGTCGATTTACATGGCACACACACCACCACACGCGGTGCTGGTGGAAACAGACGCTTTTCGTGCACCTTGCCAATAAACTGGTTCAGCATGGTCTCAGTGACTTCAAAATCAGCAATCACACCGTCTTTCATTGGACGAATTGCTGAAATATTCGCTGGTGTACGGCCTAACATTTGTTTAGCATCAATCCCTACAGCCGCCACAATCTTTTGTGAGCCGCTGTGACGAATGGCCACAACTGTTGGTTCATTTAATATAATGCCACGGCCTGGTGCATAAATAAGGGTATTTGCAGTACCTAGATCAATGGCTAAATCCGGCGAAAACAAGCCAATTAGTCGTTTTAGAATCACGGGGGCGTTCTCAATTAAACTTTGTGTGGATACAGGGTGGCAACTTTAACGAAATGTGATGCTTTGAACAAGTCAATCGCTTATTATAACGCACGATATTTTGCAATTTTTTGATACTGAATTAGGTAAAGTTATGTCTACATCATCAGATGCTCAGCAGACGACGGACTTAAATGCACAAACCGTTTCAGGGATTGCGCATCTTGCCCGTTTATCCCTAGATGAAACGCAATCTGCTGAATATGCTCAAAGTTTAAATAAAATTCTTGGCATGATGGAAAGCTTGAAAAACATTAATACCGATGATGTTGAGCCTTTAAAAAGCCCATTTGACCATCCACAGCCTTTACGCGCCGATGTGGTGAGTGAAAGCAATCACCGTGATGAATATCAGGCGGTCGCCCCTGCAACAGAAGCAGGTCTGTACCTTGTACCTCGCGTAATTGAATAAGATTTATTCGATTAGTCAATATTTTATATTTAGAATGTAAAGAAATTTTTCATATGACAGATTTACATCGCTTATCAATCCGTGAACTTTCCGAGGGCTTAAAACAGGCCCAGTTTTCATCACGTGAATTGACCGAACATTATTTAAAACGTATTGCCCATATTGACCCAAAAGTAAAAAGTTATGTGACGGTGACGGCAGAACAGGCACTTGCTGAAGCTGATGCGGCTGATGCGGTACTGAAAGTCAGGTAACGCACATGCACTGACAGGTATTCCACTGGCACATAAAGACATTTTTTGTACCAAAGGCATCAAGACCACTGCTGGTTCAAAAATGCTGGATAACTTCATTTCACCTTATGATGCAACTGTGGTTGCCAAAGCCAAAGCTGCAGGTCTTGTGACTTTAGGCAAGGTGAACATGGATGAATTCGCAATGGGTTCAACCTCTGAAAACTCTTACTTCGGTGCAACCTCCAACCCCTGGGCGCTTGATCGTGTTCCAGGAGGGTCGTCTGGTGGTTCTGCTGCGGCTGTGGCTGCGGATTTAGCACCGATTGCCACAGGCACAAATGCGGTGGCTCGATTCGCCAACACCGTATTCTGTGGCTTAACGGGCTTGGCTCGACCTATGGTCGTGTGTCTCGCTTTGGTATGATTGCCTATGCATCATCACTGGATCAGGGCGGTCCAATGGCACGATCAGCGGCAGACTGTGCGTATTTGATGAATGTGATTGCTGGTCATGATGCTAAAGACTCAACTTCTGTGGGCAAAAGAAGTCGATGACTACGTTGCTAGCCTAAATGGTACAGCGGTGAAAGGTTTACGCATTGGTATTCCAAAGCAATACTTCAATGTCGCTGGTTTAGATGCAGAAGTAAAAGCACGCGTTGAAGAATCATTGAAAAGCTTGAAGAGATGGGTGCGATCTTGGTTAAAGATTGATCTCAATATGACTGAAGCCTATGTGCCGACTTATTACCTGATTGCTCCTGCGGGCATCTTCCAACCTGTCACGTTACGATGGTGTTCGTTATGGCTATCGCTGTGACAATCAAAAGACATTTTAGACCTCTACAAACGCTCACGCTCTGAGGGTTTTGGTGCGGAAGTGCAACGCCGTATCTGATTAGGACTTATGCCCTGTCTGCGGGTTATTACGATGCGTACTATGCAAAACTTCAAAAATTGTCGTTTAATCCAACAAGACTTCCTCAAAGCATTTGAAAATGTTGATGTGATTGCTGCACCATCTGCACCAACCACAGCATATAAGATCGGTGCAAACCTCAGTCCGACTGAAATGTATTTAGGCGATATCTATACTCTTGCTGTGAACTTGGCGGGTTTACCAGCCATCAAAATGCACCTGTGGGTTTTGATAAGAACCAGCTTGCCTGTTGGTTTACAGTTGATTGGTAACTACTGGTCAGAATCACAATTGCTTTCGATTGTGCATCAATATCAACAAAACACAGACTGGCATACCAAACGTGCGGCAATTGCTGAGGAGAATGCATAATGACTGAAGCTCAAAAGTTAAAGTTAATTGACGGTTGGGAAGTCGTTATCGGGATTGAGATCCACACGCAGTTGGCGACCAAGTCTAAAATCTTCTCTGGTTCTTCAACTGAATTTGAATTCAGACCCAAATACACAAGCCAGCCTTGTTGATTTGGCGATGCCGGGTGTATTGCCTGTATTGAATGCCGAAGTCGTTGATCTTGCGATTCGCTTTGGCTTAGGGATCGATGCGTATATCGATCAAGCATCAGTATTTGCACGTAAGAACTACTTCTACCCTGATTCCCCAAAAGGCTATCAAATCAGCCAAATGGACAATCCAATCGTAGGCTTAGGTCATGGCGACATCCAGCTTGAAGATGGCACTGTGAAGCGTATTGGCGTAACGCGTGCCCATCTTGAATGCAGGTAAATCAATCCATGACCAATTCGAAGGGATGTCAGGGATTGACTTAAACCGATGCAGGTACACCATTACTTGAAATCGTGTCTGAACCTGATATGCGTTCCGTTGAAGAAGCAGTTGCTTATATCAAAGCCATTCACACTTGTGCGTTAGTTGCGATGACGGGAACATGGCTGAAATGCTTTCCGTGCTGACTGTAACGTGTCTTTACGTCGTCCAGGTCAACCTTTCGGCACACGTTGCGAGTTAAAAAACCTCAACTCATTCCGTTTATTGAGCAAGCGATCAATGTTGAAATTGAACGTCAAATGGAAATCTTGGAATACGGCGGCACAATTGATCAGGAAACCCGTTTGTTCGATCCGAACAAGATGGAAACTCGCTCAATGCGTTCAAAGAAAACGAACGACTATCGCTACTTCCCTGATCCAGACTTGTTGCCAGTGATCATTGCCGATGAGCAGATCGAAGCTGCTCGTGCTGCGCTTCCAGAGTTGCCTGCTGCTCGCCGTGTCCCGTTTATGGCTGACTTCGGTGTAACTGAATACGATGCACATGTATTGACGCTGTCACGCGAAATGGCTGACTTCTACGAAGGTGTTGTCGCTGCTGCTGGCGGTGCTGCGCAAGGTAAGGTCTCTGCAAACTGGGTGATGGGTGAATTCTCAGGTGCTTTAAACAAAGCAGGCCTAGAATTGGCGGACTCTCCTGTTTCTGCTGAGCAGTTAGATTGGTATGATTGCACGTATTGTTGACAATACCATTAACAGTAAGATTGCGAAGCAAGTGTTTGGCTTTATGTGGGAAGCAGAAGGAAAATCTGCGGATGACATTATTGCTGAAAAAGGAAACGACAAGAAACCGATGCAGGTGCGATTGAAGCGATTATCAAAGACGTGCTTGCAGCCAATGAAAAAATGGTTGAAGAGTACAAGTCTGGTAAAGAAAAGCCTTTAACGGTCTAGTCAGTCAAGTCATGAAAGCTGCAAAAGGTAAAGCCAACCCAGCTCATTAAATGAATTAATGAAGAAATTGATTGGTTAACTTATTAGCCAATTTATTGATTTCATGTTATAAAAAACCTCGCACAATGCGGGGTTTTTTATGGCTTACTTCAATCTACTACAGTGCTATTCAGAACAAGAAATAGATACTTTAGATAATAATTTTATATCCATTACTTATAGTACCAGTCGTTTCGCTGAATATACAGATGAGCCTATTCGATTAAAATTCAAAGAACTAACAGAAGAGTCTTTACTAATCTTAATAACTTCCCTTGCTTTATCTGTTTTGAAAACTTTCAAGATTTTGTGGCAATAGCAGAATTACGAGAGACAAAGTTAAATAATGATAATAATACTATAACCGCAACTTTTAGATTACTATCAGATAAAATATCAACATTAAAACCTAAAGATGGACATACTAATAGATATACTTATATTTGTGATTTAGGAAAAGGAATTAGAAAAAGCATTAAAATTTGAGGGTTAAGGAAAAAACTAGAACACATTGGGCGATTAAAAATTCTAATTTATTTGAAAAATTAGCACCTCTTAATATCTTTTCAAATTTAGAAAAGAGATAAGTCACTCCTAAAAAGTAAACAAGTATTTATTACCAAACCCTCTTGAGATACCATTTACCCATTGTACAATCTCATTCGTAGGCATCCATTTAAATTCACGCCATTGATATTTCATTGATCGCCATAACATTTCTATACGATTTAGTTCAGGGCTATAAGGTGGAAGAAAATATAGCCTCACATTGAAATCTTGTTCCAGTAAATCACGCCATGCCTGCATTTTTTTGCTTTTATGGATAGAAGCATTATCCACAATCAAAGTGAGAGGGATGTTGTATTTCTCTTTGATCTGTTTGGCAACACCCATCACATAAGCATAAAAATACTCACCTGTAACAGATTCCTGCAAACATGCTGTGACAAAATGTCCTGTCGATAATAAGGCTCCTATGATATTGACTCGTTTGGAGCGAATCGCTGTGACTTGATGAACCTGTCCTTTTATTGTCCATGCATAGCGATTATCAGGGGTAGAGCAAATTCCTGTTTCATCAACATAGCCCAATATAATCTCACCCTGTGCTGCCTGTTGTCTTAATTGGGCTATGTCTTGTTCTGCTTGGGCATAACGTTCAGAGCATCTTTTTTTTTCAAGCTGTGGCGTGTTCGTTTATACACGATACCTGATGCCCTGAGGAATCGTCTTAGCGTTTCCTGACAAATTTCGATTTGATATTGTTCATATAATCGCTGTCTGATTTGTTCTGAGTTTAAAGTGTCGCTATCAATCCACGATAAAATCTGTGCCTGATGTACAGCTTGTAATATTCGTGGATGTCCAGAACGCTTACCCTCCCAAATCGCTTCTATTTTATGGTGTCGCCAGTTTCTGCGGTGAGTACGAATTGTTTCTTCCTTTACTCCATGTAATACGGCAATTTCTTTCACTGTTTTACCTTGTGACAACCACAATATGGTTTGTGAGCGTTGCCTTTCTCGCCAATGCTTTGCATGTTTGGCTAAATGTTCTAGTTGATCCCGCTCGTCTTGTATCAACTCTATTGCTTGAACATAGGGCATCAGGTTATTCTCAAAGTTATTTTTTATATTATTACATGTTTAGTTGGGTGGTGGAACTTAAAAGAAACTTTTCCAAAATCAAAATATTGACTTACTAAGTCCACCTCAAATTATTGGTCATATAAATGTATCAATTGAAACTAGTTTTAGCGTAGAAGCTGAAATTATTGTTACACCACCATATATAAATAGTATTTCTACTTATATAGAAAAAATTAAAGATATAAATACATTCATTGCTAGCAAAAAAGAAAATAGCGAAGTCTTTTATAGAGGTCATGGAAAATTTTCGTACCAATTATTACCATCACTTTTACGTGAAGATCCCAGTGGCAAAGGAAAAATTTATTTAGAAGGTGAACATCTGTTATTCCGTGAATTACTACAATGGAACCTAATTCATTCAGTAATGACATCAGTGGTTTTGACATCCTCACACGAATGCAACATTATGGAATGCCAACCTTAGATTGCTTGATATATCTAGCAATCCATTAACTACACTCTACTTTGCCTGTGAAAATTTAAAACACAATGAAGATGCTGAGATTGTAATAATTTCCGTAAAAAAAACAGATATATGTTTTTATGATTCTGATAAAATTTCTTGTTTAACAAATTTAGCAAAACTTACTTCTAATCAGAAAGATCAACTATCCCAATATATTATTAATTGCCAAAAAAACGACTCAACCAAAACCCTTCTAATGAGTCTGATCTTAATCAGAAAGTTTATAGACAATACTTACACTGTATATTAAATGAAAAACCATACTTCAAACCTAGAATTGAAATCAAAGATCTTAAAAATACCTTCTGTGTAAAGGTCAAGTTAAACCAGAAAGAATTATTGCTCCAATCAGGCTCTTTTCTAATCTTTGGTTTAGATGCAGAAGCAATACCAGAACATGGTAATAATGATTTCACCGTTCATAAAATCAGAATAAAAAGATGATAAAAAGCCAATATTAGATGAATTAGACTTACTCAACATCAGCAAGAACGGTTTATCCAAGTATTGAAAATTCAGCAAAATATATCAAGAATAGGTTAGAAAACTTCAGAATATAATTATCAAACAAGTATAAGCTATAACTAAAAAGGCTTTCTAAATATTCCTAATTTAAAAGACACTCACAGTATAGCTTCCCATTTAATTTAATTTAAAGATTAGATTATTCTCACTACTTCCCTCTTAACACACCCGAAAATCTTATTTTAAGTTGAGATTGGCGTATATATTCAAAATGCTATTTTACAACTGCTTCAATTTGGTCCAGTTCCCAAACCCCACCTGCAACAAGCTCTTTACATGCCTGTCCACATATCTTTGGTATGTACAAATTTCTGCCCATCCCAAACCCATTCATCACTTGACCAGCAGTCTCCAATCCCCCGTCCTTTTTGTGAGCTACCGATTATCCCATCCCCAAAATCTGAGGCATGTTCAGTCACAAAGATCGCTTTTCCTGTTAAAGACTCATCCAGCACCCAGGCTCCATACCCCTCATTATATGCTCCACGCCAACATAGGGTCGTTGCCAATACTTTTTTATTGCTTAATTTGTAAAGTTCAATCGACTGAGGTTTTACGCCATCACTAGTATAAACTCCCTCACAAAAACCATCTTGTTTGGGTGTGGGTTGTGTTGCCATCAATGATTTATACACTGACTGATGCTGCTTATTATTAGGCTGTAGAGTTAAATAAGGTTTGCTGGCTGTTTTAACCCGTTTCACCAGCAATTTCG
This sequence comes from Acinetobacter sp., assembly GCA_046347365.1. Lineage (GTDB taxonomy): Bacteria > Pseudomonadota > Gammaproteobacteria > Pseudomonadales > Moraxellaceae > Acinetobacter. The sequence continues at coordinate 27,583 of JAXMGF010000008.1, forward strand.
GTTGAGCCGCTAAAACTTTTGCTTCGTTTATTTTTCCTTTCCTGACCAATGCCCCTATTGTTCCAACACGTTTCTGAAAATCATCCATTTTTAATAAGCTTGCGGTCATGCCTGCATCCGAAATATTCCATTGCAGTCGGTTATTTTTAAATACTATGTCTGCTTTTCCACTGGCCTGTTGCAACAATCCATTCACCTGTGCTGCGGTCAATCTACCCATAAGTGGAAATTCAGTGCCATCCACCAAAACAGCCCCTAAATCCTTGCCATTGACATAAAAATGAATATTTTTAAGCTGATTTTTAGGAATTTGAGGTTCGGTAAACCCATCACCCAAAGCAAACTCGCCTGTGACTTGCTGAGCTTTGCCCGCCTGACGTGTCAATAAGATTGATGCTGGATAATCATCACTAGATTCATTGTGATAGCCCGCAGCTCGACAGGTTCCTGTATTGCTACAGTAAATTTCCCAATCTTGATGTGAAAATGAAATACCTTTGATGTCTTGTGCGAAGCTAGTAGAACTGAGTGCCATAAAGCAGCAAACTGAAAGTATATTCTTCACTGGTATCATTCTGTATTACTCATATTTATTATCAAACTTGAAAACAGTTTAAAGGGCTGATCTACACTTGTCATATGTCATTTTATTGCAGAAGATATGAGCTTAAAGCAAACTGAGTTTGGTCAAATTTAAAAATGAAAAGAACAATTTTATTTCCCACGATTTTAATGAGTACATTTGCCTCAGCCACTCATGCTGAAATTACTGTATTTAAAGCAAATTTTCCTCAGTTTTCAAATAGTGCAAAAGAACGAAAAGCTGAAAATCAAATTTACCCTCTCGGTGAAGCTTCTTTTGCAAATGATGTTCGAGTGCCTTTTTACGGGGTAACCGCACTCAACCCTATGGAAGATGGTTTATTAAAAGACTTTAAATCATGTTCCGCAAAAAGCTGTCATTTCGATTTTAAATTAGATGCTAAACAAGCTGAACAACTCAAGTTATGGGCTATTCCTGAAATAGGAATTGTGCTTGTACCTAGAAATTGGCAAGACATACAATCAAATGCAGGAGCGAATGGTACTGGATCTGCCTTAATTATGAGTCCAAATCAGAAACAAGCAATTCAGCTTTATGATTCATCATTTTGTGTAGGTTGCGGCATGCCAAATGCGACGCTTTATTTTCCACATCTTTTAAAACAAAGTGTGGAATATGAATACGGTGGTTATCAAGATCCGCTTAAATTACTGAAGATCGTACACCCTTCAAAACAAATCGCTTTCTTTAGTTATCAAATTCCTAAGCTGAATAACAGAACACATGGCGTAGCCAAATATCAAGATGAAGACACGTTTAACTTTAGAGAAATCAAAATCACCATTGATCAATCACAACAGCATTTGGTTGGAACTATTCTAAATTTTTACAACGCGACTCATTAATCAAATCATGGACACAAAAAAACCTGCTAGTTGCAGGTTTTTTTAATCACACTTATTTTTTTAAAATTGACTCGAAAGCTTTTAAACGTTTATAAATTGAGAGTAATTCAATAATCGTTTTCCAAGAACTGATGAGATATTGAAATGATTCACGAACTTTATCAAAGATGTTACTAATTTGGTTGATCAAGCCTAAAGTCATTTTACCTGCGGCAATTGCAGGAAATAGCACCACCAGACTATATAAAACATCCAGTTGCTTATACCAAATCGCGACAAGGTTAAAATAAGCATAGTGAAAATAAAGTCTAAAATAATTTACACGTACTCGAGCAAATAACTCTTTTAATGTGAGTGGATCAGCACGATTCTCATGGTCTTCACCATAAACCAACTCTTTACGGTAGGCTGCCTCAACCTTTTGATTATTAAATTGTAGGCCTGGTAATTTCTGACCGACAATCATTAACACCACAGTTCCAAAGACCGCCCAGACAATTGCAGCCCATACCAGTGAATGTTCAATCTCACCCACGATTGGAAGCACTGGCACTTTCTCTGAGATTTTAAATAATAACGGCAGGAACGCGATCAGCACCATCACTGACTTAATCAGTTCAACCCCCAAGTCTTCCATAATGGTGGCAAAGCGCATGGTATCTTCCTGAATACGTTGCGAAGCCCCTTCAACATGACGAAGCCGATCCCAGTTTGCGGTGTAGTATTCATTCATGGCGGTACGCCAGCGGAACACATAATGGCTGGTAAAGAACGCATTAATCACTGCAAATGTAACAGCAACCATCGCAATATAAAAGGAAAGTCAATGTACCATTATATAAGTCATTAATATTGCCGCCACCATCACTCAGCATCTTTTGAATCATGTCCCAGAATGGACCATACCATGCGTTAATCGCAACGCTAACCTGCACTCCAAACCAGATATTAAACAGGATAAAAGCTGAACCCCAGATTGACCACTTCTGCCATTTGTTATCGGAAAGGAATCGCCAACAACCAGCAAATAATGCCGTAGAAATCAGGAACCACAAATAGAACCAGATAAATGCAGGTGACCAGAAGCGACTCACTCCTATCGGTAACTCAACTTCAGCATAGCCTTTAGGAAAACCCAGATATTCACCCCATCCATGCCCACCTGTGTACCAGAGCAACATATTCAGGGCCAACCATACCACTACTGAAATAAAAAATAGACGTGGGTTAGGAAAAAATGATTTAAACATCGTGCTTAACAATCCTTGTTGTGTTGCAATTGACGCAAGTACGTCATCCTATAACCTCAAACTTAACTTTGTCTGATAGAAACTTTGGTAATTTGTAGTTATTTACATGCTTTCCCAAAATTTTCATAGCATTTTGATGAGTATTTACAATTTGTTCAGGACATCGGAACAATTTTACTCCTGTTACAACTTTCCGTGGCCATATAAACCTTAAGGATGTGCTGGAAAGCTCTTTAAGGCAAAATCTTGCTGAGCAAATTGTGCAGCGTTTTTCTTGCTTTGAATGGCAAGCTCAATGTCAGAAAGTTTTGCTTGTGCTGCATCAATACCTGCCTGCATGGTCATTTCACGCCCCTTAATATCAAAAATATGCGCCTTTTCACGCAAGTCAGGTTGAATTACTACATCCGCATCTTTCAGTTCTTCTTCCGCCAGACGGCCCTGCATAATATTGATGTTCTGGTTAAACAGGCCCCAGACATTGCTGGTCTCCGTGTGGATTGGCTGGGCCAGAATATCCACCGCAATCACTACATCCGCCCCCAGTTCTCGTGCAACCTGAACAGGCACAGGACTCACCAGCCCTCCATCCACATATTCAACATCATGGATTTTGGTGGGCACAAACATGCTGGGAATCGAAGCCGAAGCACGTACCGCCTGCCCAGTATTACCATAATTAAAGACAGTTTTAGAACCTGATTTTAACTCAGTTGCAACCACATACATTGGAATTTTAAGTTTTTGTAATGGCATGTTATGAACTTGTTGATTGATATAGTCTTCAACTTTTTTACCATCAAAAAAACCTTTCAGACTTACACTGACATCACGCACATCATTGGCTTTTAGTTTAAGTGCAATATCTCTTAATTCTGCTGCGCTTTTTCCACTGGCATAGATTGAACCAACAATACTGCCTGCACTGGTGCCTACAATAAAGTCTGGACGAATCCCCTGTCGCTCCAGCACCTCTATCACTCCAATATGTGCATAGCCACGCGCGCCGCCACTTCCCAGAACCAAAGCGATTACAGGCCGTTTTTGCTGTTGTTTGATATAGCTATAAGGCTGGCTCAGCACCTGTGCCTGAGCATCTTCAATCGCTGGACGTAAATGTGAGGTTGTTTGGCAACCTGTTAAAATGATCACTGAAAGTCCGAGTACGCATGATTTAAGCCGTTTCATATGCAGTTGTTGCCATATTTACTGTGTTTACAGCTTAAATTTTATCTCCGCCCAGCCAGAAATGCTGTATCAGTTTTTTTGCTGCCATGACTGGCACTTCATAAAAAAAGCTCCTCGAAAGGAGCTTCCATCAAAATCACCAGATATCTGAACCAACTTTTTTCTTTAGCTCAGGATATTGATCAATCTTGAACTCTGGTTCCTTGATCCCTTTTTTAAGCTGAGAGGTATAATCTTTCAACAATATGCGTGCCATTGGTGTTAACAGCAGGATTGCCACAAGGTTAATGGTGGCCATCAAGCCCATTGAAAGGTCGGCCATTGACCAGATTAAAGGTACACTTGTGATCGCCCCGAAATAGACCATTGCCAATACCAGCAGGCGGAAAATGAACATGACCTTTGGGTTGTCATTAATGAACTGTACATTGCTTTCAGCATAGGCATAGTTACCAATAATTGAGGTAAAGGCAAACAGGAACAGGATAATGGCAAGGAAGCCTCCACCCCAACCCCCAATTTGGCTCTCCAATGCTTTTTGGGTCAATGTCACGCCCTCAAAGCCAGCTTCATGATACAGACCAGACACCATGATGATGATCGCAGTACATGAACACACCACGAAAGTATCAACAAATACACCCAGCATTTGTACCAGCCCCTGATTCACAGGATGCTTCACATCAGAGGCAGCAGCAGCGTTTGGCGCTGAACCCATGCCTGCCTCGTTGGAGAACAAGCCACGCTTGATGCCCATCATCATTGCCATAGAAATCATCGCACCAAAGAAACCACCTGCTGCCGCATTAAACTGGAATGCTTCGGTGAAGATCAGTTTAAAAATCTCAGGCAACATCGGCAAGTTGGTTATCGCGATGTACAAGGCGACCATGATATAAAGCAATGCCATGAAAGGAACAATACCTTCGGCAACCCTGGCGATACGCTTGATCCCACCAAAGATGATCAATGCCGTCATAACCACCAATGCAATACCAACCCATGACACTTCAAAATTAAGACTACCGAGACCCAATACAAAATTGGCTTTATCCCACCCCCATGCATGTGAGGTTGCCCCAATAATCGCATTTGCCTGCACGGCATTAAATACAAAGCCATAAGCCAGAATGAGTGACAGTGCAAAAACAATCCCCAGCCATTTTTGTTTTAAGCCCTGAGTAATATAGTACGCAGGTCCACCTCGGAATTGCTTGTTTTGATGGTCTCTCACCTTAAACAACTGGGCAAGCGATGATTCAACAAATGCAGAACTCATGCCAAGAAAGGCAGTGAACCACATCCAGAACACGGCCCCAGGACCACCAATGGCGATTGCTATGGCAACACCAGCAACGTTACCAACACCGACACGGCTTGCAAGACCCGTGACGAAAGCCTGAAATGGTGTAATGCCATGTTCATCTTGCGTCTCTTTACGGCTTCCTTTCATCACAAGGATGCTGTGCAGGAACAAGCGAAGCTGTACCGCACCCGTAACGAATGTGTAAAACACCCCAACCGCAACCAATAAGACGACCAGAAAATTCCAGAGTGGATCATTCAGGAATTGTACCCACGACATCAGCGTGGCATTTAATTGTTCATTCATCACTTATTCGCTTTAAATGTTTGATGTACATCCGTACATATATGATCACAATGGATGAATCAAAAAAGTGCCCAAAAGCTAATGTTGATCAGTTAAGCACTTGATAACCCTCTCTTGCGGAACTATAACCGTTCCTCATCCCTTAAAAAGGGAGGAAATTCACAAGCATTTGACTTGTGGAAAGTCTCTCCTTATCAAGGGGAGAGTTAGAGGGGTTTAAAAAGCTTAGCTGACTGGCATTATCTACATAGGGCTTTTGATCCGACTTAGATAAAGAATTTCAAAATAAGTTGAATCACTGTCGCATTGATTAGATCAACGAAGAATGCACCACATAATGGAACAATCAAGAATGCTTTATGGGACGGGCCATACATATTGGTAATCGCCTGCATGTTTGCAACAGCCGTTGGCGTTGCTCCCATACCGAAACCACAGTGACCAGCAGCAAGAACTGCTGCATCATAATTTTTTTCTTTTGCCCACATTTTGCGCAATAAATGCCGCATACAACGCCATGGTAATGGTTTGTGCACCTAAAATTACAACCAGCGTACTAGCCAAATCGACTAATCGTCATAACTTTAATGACAACAATGCCATCGCTAAATAAAGTGACAAAGATGCATTACCAAACACATCAATTGCACGATCAAAAATATCAACTTTTAATACGCTTTCAAAATATTACGCAGGATGACACCACCACCCAATGCCCATACAAAGGTTGGCAGCTCAAACCAGGTGCCTTGCTATAACCCGTCATAAACTCAGCAAATGCTAGACACGCCGCAAACATACCCAATGTGTAATCGCATTATCTACTGCAATTAAACGCAATTTGGTGTGGATTTTCAAATGGTATAAGCTCATCATGATGTTGATCCAGATGGGTATCACGACTCCTGATCTCGGAAGAAGTTTTGCGAAGGAGTACAGTAGCGGTTATTGATCAGCAACTTTACCAATGGCTTCGCCAATAATCCCGCACTAATCGCGCTCAAAAGTCGCACTCGCCATACCCAGTGCCAGAGCCCCCTGAATACCATGCTGGGTTTCAAGAATCTCACCCCATGCACCTGCTGTGCCATGACCACCTGTCAAGGTGATTGAACCTGCAATCAAGCCAATCAGAGGATCAATACCTAATAAAGAGGCAAGACTCATCCCGACAACATCCTGTACGATGATGAATGTAGCGACACAGATCAAGAATAAAACTAAGCCGATCCCGCCTTCTTTGAGCTTCATAAAGTTTGCACTTAAGCCAATCGAGGCAAAAAAGATCAACATAAAACTGGTTTGCAACTGACTGCTGAAAACAATACTGTAGCCCCAGAGTGAATGCACCAACAAGGATACCACTGCTGCCACCAAACCACCTGCGACAGGTTCAGGAATGTTGTAGCGTCTTAAGAAATCAATTTTGTTGACCAGCAAACGTCCTAATAACAGCACGATCACTGCCGAAATTAGCGTGTAGAAACCATTAAAAGTAAATTCCATATTTTATTCCATTTATTCTATTTGTTATGTAGATGAACAAGCGCTGTAACGATGGCGCGAAAGTGCTGTATCTGTTGTTGCCTACGGGCAGCATAGGCATTGTTCATCATGGAAGTTGCAACGGTGATTGCCAAGTCCTGAATAAATGGCTTACGGATGAGAGGTAAACTCATGAGAAGCTCCTGTATCTGGTGTATATTTCAACATTTTCCACAGGCATAAAATTGGATAAATTCGATATGCCTGAGCTAGAAAATCCCCCCCACCGTGTCAGCAAGGAAAGCCTAATCAATTTTAAAAAAGGGCGTATTATGCATAAATTTAGAATATTGTGTGTATTTTTTTATTCCACTGGCAACGATATCTTCCCATCTATATCAATAAATATTACTTCTATTTCATTATGTTACAAATATATTTAATTTTCACACAAAGAAACAAAACAATATGAAGATATGCTGTTTCCATTAAGACAGCTTCAGTTTGAGTGTTTTTCATCCAAACCCTAATTCAGGACGTAAAAAGCATCTGCAAAAGTCAGTTATTACTTTATAGTCTCATCAGATGAGAAAGACCATAAAAGATGAGGAATTTTTATGAACATAGAACAAGTCCGCCATGTGGATGATGCGATTACAGCTCGCCATTCAGTACGTGCATTTCTGGATACCCCTGTTGAAACGCAAACCATTAAGGATATTTTGGCGGTTGCCAGCCGAGCACCCTCTGGTACAAACACACAGCCGTGGAAAGTGTATGTGGTGACAGGGAAAAAACGAGCGGAAATGATTGAGCGTGTGTGTAATGCACAAATTGAACTGTTTCAAAACCCAGAACTTGCTGAACAGTATCAGGAAACCTTTGCCTATTATCCTGAAACCTGGATTTCACCTTTTATAGATCGCCGCCGTGAAAATGGCTGGGGACTCTATGGTTTGCTGGGCATTCAAAAAGGGGAAAAGGAAAAAATGGCGGCACAGCAATTGCGTAACTACCAGTTGTTTGATGCACCTGTTGCCCTGTATTTCACCGTGAACAAAGCAATGGGGATTGGTTCAAAAATGGATATTTCCATGATGATCCAGAATGTTATGGTTGCAGCTAAAGCACGCGGTTTGGATACCTGCCCGCAAGCCGCATGGAACCATTTCCATCCAATCGTACTGGATGTGCTTGGCGCACCTGACGATGAAGAACTGGTGTGCACTGTTGCCTTGGGCTATGCAGACCCTGATCACATCGTAAATACATTTATTACGCCTCGTGAGCCTGTGGAAAACTTTACTGTATTTTTAGATGAATAATTCATTTATTGGACAGTATCTTTAGCTGAAGATACTGTCTTGCTGTTTCCCCACCTTAAAAATTGCAAATAGTCCCGCACTGGTAAACATCAACATCATCAATCCCATATTGAGTGATGCTTTCCAAATCAGGAAGTTTAAGATTACCCCACCCAACAAGCCACAGGCGAATTGCATACTCCCCATAATGGCACTGGCTGTTCCTGCCCGCGCGCCCTGTTTCGACATGGCCAATGCCATTGCATTGGGTCCAGTTAAACCAATCCCAGAAACAACTAGAAATAAGCCTGACATTAACAGCCAAAGTGGGGCGTGGTTCATCAAGCCAGCACTGACCACAATCAATGCGCCAAAACATTGAATTGTTCCACCTAAGCGCAAACGGGGAAAAATGTCCATGCGGGTATTGAGATGTTTATTCAGTGAGGACATCAGCATAATTCCACCTGCATTCATTGCAAAGGCATAGGAGAATTGCTGCTGTGACAACCCATACTGCCCCATAAACACCGCAGAGGCAGAGCTGATATAACAGAACAATGCCGCACCCGTCAGACAGCCTGCAAACATCGGTCTTCTAAAACTTTCATCTTTTAAGATTGCGGCGTAAAGGGTCGTCACCTGATAAAGAGACAAATTTAAACGGCGTTCTACAGGCAAGGATTCCTTAAAGAAGAAATGTACACACAACCAGCAGATTACCCCAATCACCGCCAAAGTGATAAAAATAGCTTGCCACGGGAAAAATGTTAGAATCCAGGCACCAAATATAGGGGCAAGAATCGGGGCAAGTCCCATCACAATCATCATGCTGGAAAAGGCCTGTGCAGAACCCTGTATATCCAGACGATCACGTATGGCCGCTCTGGCAATCACCACCCCGACACAGCCACCCAAAGCCTGAAAAATCCGAGCAGCGATTAAAGCCAATTCATTGCTCACAAAAACACAGGCCAAACTGGCAACCACATACAAGGCCAAGCCAAAATATAAGGGGGTTTTGCGTCCAATACGGTCACTTACAGGCCCATAAATCAGTTGTCCAATCGCAAGTCCTAGAAAATATGCGGGTAAGGTATTGGCAATCATCTGCATACTTACCCCAAACTCATCCGCCATTTGTGGCAGCGCGGGTAAATACATATCAATCGATAACGGACCTAAAGCTGTCAATAAAGCCAGCAATAATATCCATGCTGTTGAATATTGACGCTGACGAGGTTGCTGCTCTGCCTGCATAATACTGTACTTTTCATGTTAATCACGTTTGCAAGCTTAGCATCCTCACTGTATTTGTGCATAATATGAGTGATAAAATCGATAGCATAGTAGGGTCTGTTGATATTTCACCTTGCGAGCTTTCAGCTCTCATTGCGACAGAGGACATTTTTAGACGGTACAAGGCATGTCTTATGCAATTTAGTCATTCTAAATAAATAAGGCATAACGCAGTAACGGTAAAAAATGTCCCTGTCCCGCAGGGTTATGGCTAAAACCTCCATAAACTGCGTTATGAAACTTGACAAGGGGGTCGCCATTGTCTACGTTTCATGCCTTGTTTATGTCGTTTTAGCCGATAACGCAAGGCATGGCTGAAATGTCAACAGACCCTATAAAAAAGGATCAACCTTGAATCCCTGGTTCGGACGTTTAAAACAGGCAACCTACAACACCACGTTTATGTATAACGTGCGTATGCTCATTGCCTTTACAGGCACGGCTTTTGTTCCCTATCTGCTCAATTTTCAACTCGCCACCATTCCACTGACATTGGGTGTGGTTGCCGCAGGTATCAGTGACATTGATGACCGTTTTTCCGTGCGGATCATGAACCTGATTTATACCTATATCGGTTTCTTTATCACTGCGGCATCGGTTCAGTTGCTGTTTCCCTATCCTGCTGCCTTTGCAATCGGGCTGATTGTTTCCTGTATCGGCTGGATTTTACTGGGTTCACTCGGTCGGCGTTATGCCACCATTGCCTATGGCTGTCTGGTGGTTTCGGTCTACTCAATGCTGGGTGTACACCTGTTCGAACAATGGTATCTACAACCAGCCTTATTGGTAGCTGGCGCAGCCTGGTACGGACTGCTTTCCACCATTAGCTTCCTGTTATTTCCTGTGCGCAAATTACAGGATCAACTTTCTGCCTCTTATCATGCACTGGGGAGCTTTTTATTTGCCAAATCCAATCTGTTCGATGTCGATATGACGCCATCAAGCTATCAGCAAAGCATGATTGATCTAGCGTTGGAAAATGGCAAGCTGATCTCCATCTTCAATGACATGCGTATGGCGCTGCTGACCCGCCTCAAGGGGGATCGGGGCCAGAAAGATACACGGCGTAGCTTGCAGTATTATTTTGTTGCGCAGGATATTCATGAGCGAGCGGATTCAGCCCATATCGACTATCAGAAACTGGCCAAGATTTTTCAGCACAGTGATATTTTATTCCGCTTCCAGCGTATCCTGACCATTCAGGGCAAAGCCTGTCAGGACTTGGCGAACTGTATTTTAACCCGTACCCGCTATCTACATAACAAACGCCTTAAGCACAGCTTTGAAAACTTAAGGCTGTCGCTGGAAAAGTTGCATGCAGACCAAGTCTATGATCAGGTGCGGATTAATGCCCTGTTTGCACTTTATCAAAACTTAAAGTCGATTGATGCGCAGCTCCAGAATCTGGAGACTGAACGTAACATGCAACTGATCAATGCCCAGCAGGCGGAAAACCAGCTCAAGGATGATGACCTGAAAGGCTGGAATGACATGATGGTACGGGTCAAGCAGCATCTCACTCCCGAATCGGTGTTATTCCGCCATGCGGTGCGTCTGTCCATTGTCCTGTTTATCGGTTACATCTTCATTCAGTTAACCCATATTGCCTATGGTTACTGGATTTTACTGACTGCCCTGTTTGTCTGTCAGCCAAACTTTAACGCGACCAAGCGCCGCCTGTATTTACGAATTGTCGGCACCCTGATTGGAATTATTGTCGGTCTGGCGATTATTTACTTTATTCCGTCACTTCAGGGACAACTGGTCATGTTGGTGCTCAGTGGTGTTTTATTTTTCGAGCTACGCAGTAAACAATATGCCCAGGCAACCGCCTTTATCACCATTCTGGCCTTGATCAACTTCAATCTGGATGGTTCCGCCTTTGCCGCAGGTTTGCCACGCCTGATCGACACCATCATTGGCTGTGCACTGGCATGGTTTGGAGTCAGCTTTATCTGGCCTGACTGGAAGTTCCGCCGCCTGTCTCGCACCATTCAACGTTCACTGCAAGCCCAATGTAAATATCTGGCGGAAGTGGTGACGCAATATCATGAAGGGCGTAATAATGCCCTGAACTACCGCGTGGTCAGACGGGCGGCGCATAACAATGATGCGGAAGTTGCATCACTCATTTCCACCCTTGCAACCGAACCCAATATTGATCCCACCCAGAAAGCACAGGCATTTGAGTTTCTCTGTTTAAGCCATACCTTTCTCAGTTATATCGCGGCCTTGGGTGCGCACCGTGAACGCATTGAAGACCCTGCGATATTAAGCCTGTTAGATCAGGCACTGGATGATATTCAGGGCGCACTGTTACGAGATGAAGTACCTGACCTGTCTTCACAAAATATGCTACAAAGCATACGCGAACGCCTGAGCCGCAATGATGAAAACGACCAGAAATCGCTGATTATTTTGCAGCAGCTCTCCCTGATCCTGAGTATTTTGACCCGTTTAAGTATGTTGAAACAAAGTTTAAGCCACGAACCCCATGAAGATGGCACCGAGTTTGCCTCACTTTAGGGGCTATTGGTATTTTAATCGTCCCTATGATTCGCTATTGGCCTAATATCTTTGCATGCCAATCAATGATAAACTTAACCCAGTTCTAAACTCATTTTTTAAACTATGACCGCCAAAACGCTATACGCTTATACGCTACAACCCGTTCCCTACGAAGTTTCTGAACAAGAACAACGTCAAGCCCAACTGATGATTTGGCGTGGTACCAATAAGTTCAGCCGCAAGGCCTGGCTGATTATGATTGCACTTGTGGTGCTTTCACTGATTACAGCAGGCCTGATCAAGTATTACTCAACCTATTCAACCGCAATTTGCTGGGTGGTGATCATTGGTGTGGTGCTGTTCTACCTCATCAGAAAGTTTGGTCTGGAATGGTATGTGAAACGTAAAATGAATGAGTTCCCAGTACAGGAAATCAAAGGCATTCGTTTGGGTGTACAGCCTCACGGTATTGTGATGCGCCAAAAAATTGGGCTTCAGGAAGGTACGGCCACCATTGGCTGGAAAGATATTTATGAATGGTACAATACCCCTGATTTTATTTTGGTTAATTTCAAGGTAAAGACGCCAAAAGGCGAAGTTCAGCAAGGTGCCTATATCCTGCCAAAACGCATGGATTCAAAGAATTTCTCATTTAATACAGTACGCAAGCACTTAAAAGAGACTGTTGGTGAGGCTAAACCGTTGTAATAAGATGCGGTCATCAGCAATATAAAACAACCCAGCCCAGGCTGGGTTGTTTCTTAAAATAGCACTTCCCTCGTTTAGGTTTAAGCCAGATTTAAATCACTTAATTTGAAAATAAGAATCAAAATCAATATTATCTACAAAATCCTTATTCTATTCTTATTATTGGGTTATATTTACAGAAACTTCATCATCTTTCTATTTTTCCCCATGTTTAAAAAAGTATTCTTCCAAATCCACTGGTTTTTAGGGATTACGGCTGGTTTAATCCTCTCCATCATGGGAGTGACAGGAGCCATTTACTCCTACGATCAACAAATCTTAAAAATGATTAATCAGCAAAGTTATGTGGTACAAGCCGCAGCAACTCCCAAGCTGACACCAGCGCAACTTTATCAGCATTTCAACCAGCAACAACCTGGAATTGAGATCAACAGCATCACCCTCTCTGCTGACCCTACCGCATCCTCTACAGTCAATATCAAGAAAGATGGCGAACGGCGTGGCTATAACATGATGGTCAATCCCTATACTGCCGAGGTTCTGCCTGAGATCAAGGGACAGGAGTTTTTTCAGTTTATTCAGCGTTTGCACCGTTATCTAACGATGGGTGATTTTGGCAAACAGTTGACAGGTGCCTCTGCGTTGATGCTGATTTTCTTTGTATTGAGTGGACTTTATCTGCGTTTTCCGAAGAAACACTCTTTTAAACAATGGTTTTTTATCAAGCCCAAGCTGAAAGGCCGTAATTTTATCTGGAATTTACATGCCGTTGTGGGCACTTGGGCGGTGGTGTTCTACCTGTTGTTTGCATGTACAGGCTTATACTGGTCGTATGACTGGTGGCGTGCAGGCATGTTCAAGGTGATGGGAGTCGAACAGCCACAACGCAAAGAGCATGACAATGAGGGTGGCCAAGCCAAGCAACCTGAATTATCAAAACAACAGGTCAATACAATTCTTGAGCAGACATGGACAAACGTCAATGCACAGATTGGCGGCAAATACTCTGCCCTCACCCTAAATATTCCCAAGCATGATGACGCAAAGCTAGAGCTATCATTCGTTGACCATATTCCACAGCATGAACGTGCACGCAATCAGGCGATCTATAACTACCAGCAGCAAAAAATTGAAAAACTAGAATTATATGAAGATAAAAAGCTCAATGAGAAAATCATGAGCAGTATGCTACCTGTGCATCGAGGTAGTTTCTTTGGTTCGAGCTACCAGTTCATTGCCTTGCTGGCCTCTCTCAGCATGCCTTTATTCTTTGTGACAGGCTGGATGCTGTACCTCAAACGCCGTCAACAGAAGAAACTGACTTTGGCAGCGCGTCAATCCCAAACATCACAGCAGGTCAATCCAAATGCAGTTCCTTGGTTGATTACTTATGCGTCTCAAACAGGTGTAGCTGAACAGTTGGCTTGGCGCACCGCCACCAGCCTACAGGAGGCACAGCAGCCCACTGTAGTGAAACCCATTCAGCAACTCAATCAACAGGATTTACAGCAGGCGCAACGGGTTCTATTTGTGGTCAGTACCTATGGCACAGGAGAGGCACCCGACTTGGCAGCAGGATTCTGTAAAAAGCTCATGCAACAGACGCCTGATCTCAGTCACATGCAATATGCGGTATTGGCGCTCGGTTCCAGAGAATATCCAGACAGTTACTGTAGTTTTGGTTATGCGGTTGATAAGTGGTTAAAACAATGTCATGCACAGGCCTTTTTTGAGTTGATTGAAGTGGACCATGCAAATGCCAATGACATTCAACGCTGGAATCAGGCCTTGTCTATTGTGACTCAACATGAACTGCATACCATGAATATTGAAAAGGTCTTCGATCAATGGACACTCAGCGAACGCCATGCACTGAATCCAGATAGTTTGGGGCAGGCAGCCTATAATATTGAACTGACAGCACCTTATGACATCATCTGGCATGCTGGAGATATTGCCGAGATTCAACCAGCCAATAGTATGGCTGAGATTGCAGCCTTTCTGATCAAGCATCAAATTCCTGCCCACAGTCAGGTGGCATCACTCAAACAACCTATTCAACAATTGTTGTGGGATAAAAACCTACGCACTGAGATTCAGCCATTTAACAATCCCGAGGAACTGTTGCAACAACTTCCTACCCTACCTACACGGGAATACTCGATTGCCAGCATCCCGTCACAGCAAGTTCTACGATTGGTGGTGCGTCAACAACGTGATGAAAATGGCCAATTAGGTCTAGGTTCAGGTTGGCTCACCGAGTTTGCATGCTTAAAGCAAACCATTGCCTTACGCATTCGTAGCAATGAATCTTTCCATTTGATTGATGACAACCGCCCTATTATCTGTATCGGCAATGGTACAGGCATTGCAGGACTAATGGGCCTGTTACAGCAGCGTAACCGTCAGAATTACACCGCCAACTGGCTGATCTTTGGTGAACGCCAACGCGAACATGATTTCTTCTATCAGGAAACGATTGAAGCATGGAAAAATATGGGCACGCTCAAACGCCTTGATCTGGCTTTTTCCAGAGATCAGGCGCAGCGCATCTATGTACAGGATGTCTTGCGTGAACAGGCTGGTGAGTTAATTAGCTGGATAGACCAGGGTGCGGTCATTTATGTCTGTGGTAGTATTGATGGCATGGCTTCAGGTGTAGATCAGGCACTTACCGATATCCTAGGTGAAGAAAAAGTGGATGCACTTCGTCAGGCAGGACGTTATCGTCGGGATGTCTATTAACTCGTAGTTCACTTTCCTCCAAGAACAACGGGTGTTTTCACACCCGTTTTTTATACAACAGCATCAAAATTTGCCTTTCGCCTAAATTTGCATACACTTAACACGATTCAAATCGACCACAATTCAAATTATGCAACTCAGTTCATGGCTTCGTCTCTTATTTGCCCTTGTCGGTTCAGTCCTGTTCATTGATGGTGCGGTGCTGATCGCATTTAAAAAGATTCATATTGGGACAGTGCTTCCACTGCTGCTTGGCCTTTTTTTCTGTGTATATGCGTTCTTTTATTATCATATTGAACGTTTCTTTTTCTATCATTTCCGCCTACATTCCATTTGGCGCTTTGGCTGGTTATGCTTCTGGATCTGGTTGATTAGCTTAGGCTATTTTTTTAATTATCTAGCAGAGAACAATTCAGAAACCCAGACCACACCCCCAGTACGGGCAATTATTGTGTTGGGTAGTGGTGTTGAAAATGGGCAGCCATCCGCCACCCTTGCCAAGCGACTGGACCGAGCTGCTCCAGTGGCCCTGGCCCAACCTAATGCAAAACTGGTTTTGACAGGAGGTATTGATTTTGGTGAAACCCAAAGTGAGGCTGAGGTGATGTCCAGCTATCTACAGCAGAAGCACCACATTCCCGCTTCGCAAATACTTTTGGAGGATAAGAGCACCAGCACTGAGCTGAATCTTCAAAATAGTCAGCCTTTGTTGCAGGCACAACACATTAATATCCAGCAACCAATTGCAATCGTGACCAGTGATTTCCATACACTGCGGGCGGCCGCAATTGCGCGAAAACAGGGATATCGCCATATCAGCATGCTGGGTGCCACCACACCTTTAGCCACACGTTATAATGCATGGCTAAGGGAGTATTTTGCCTACGCAAGTGGCTGGTTACTGGATGAGTATTGATGGGATTTGTCCCTATCAATTTTATCTTATTGCTTATTGATGCAGGCGAATATCCCGTGGTAACGGCAACTGCAACTCAGCAAAAACCTCTGGGCGCTGCAAATAGAGCTGATACAGAAAATTCTTAATATCCAATAATAATGAATCAGGGCTAACCAGTAGGTTATTCCCCTCAGGCGTTAGGTCCAGAGAAAGTATGGTGTTATTTTCCTTTAAAAAAGGAATCATCTTTTCAATGAATGCCATCAAGGGCAATTCCTGAACCTCGTAATTGGCCCAATTGTCCTTGATCAGTAACTTTGCCATTCCCTTGTTCTGCCAAATAGACATGGCATGCTGCCCTGTTGGCGTTGCACATAGTGCCCAACCCTCATGATACAGGGCAACCACACGACGCTGGACAATAATATTTTCAATAAACTGGCGATAAAGCTGTTTAGGCGGTGAATTGGATATCGTAGTTTGAGATTTCGACGCAGCCTTGCGTTGATATGGATTTTTCATAATAAATGACTTCAATATTAGAATGATTATCGCGGCACATGATAAATCAAGCTTGAAGTGATTACAATGAATTGATTTTTAAGATGATGGGATATGGTGGGCGCTGACGGGATCGAACCGCCGACATTCTGCTTGTAAGGCAGACGCTCTACCAACTGAGCTAAGCGCCCTTAACGTCTTCATCGTTTGTGAGGTGCATTATAGAGAATCTTCACAGCCTGTCAAACGCTTTTCATGCTCTTTTCGGAAAAAACCGTGTGAATGATTAAAAAATAGGTCATTCTTGATAAAACACAGGATTTTCGTATTTTATTTAGGCACTTATTTACAATCTGGCTGCTTATTTTCCAATGTCTGTTCTGAAATATAGACCAGTGCATGTTCAGGAACAAGCCCGAAAAGCTCGATAATTTCATCATTCTTCATTCGGATACAGCCATGAGACATCGGAATGCCCATCGGTTCCGTATCAGGTGTCCCATGGATGTAGATATATCGTTTAAAGGTATCACAACCCTCCCCCTGATTAAAACCAGCCTCCAAACCATCCAGCCACAAAATTCGCGATAAAATCCAGTCCCTTTGTGGAAACTGTTGTGCAAGCTGTTGATTGTAAATTTCGCCTGTAGGCTGGCGCGCAATAAAGACTGAATATTTTGCAGCGTCATGACCGATCTTTTGGGCAACACGATGCCAGCCTCTTGGGGTTTTACCACTGTTTTCCTGTTCACCAATTCCATTCTTGCCAGAGGAAATCAGATAAAACTTGTTATGTTTCGGCAATCGTAAAGTTTGTTGTGCCAAATCAATCAATATGTCTGCCTGTTCCAATGTATAGGACATTTTCTATCTCTAAATATTTCGGTCTTGCTGATTTATTTGAACATAAAAATGCTGCGCTTTCTGTAATTTTGATTTTTAGAACTGATAGGAGGCTGACCCAATGATTTAGGAAAATGGTGTTCTTTTTGAATCTGCTTTATATATACAAAATATATTCTGCAAGAGCTTCGCTTTTTTAACTTGCCACTCGCAGCATAACTGCTCGCCTTGTTGCGGAGCTTTAATCGCCCCTCAGGGCAAAGCGCTGCTTTGCTTATCTCGCCACTTGAGCACAGCCCTCGTCTTGCGCTCGGGCAAAGCGATGCTTTGCTTATCCTCGCTCAGGTTCAGGACGTAGCCATAACCAGATCGCCACAATCAACATGGTAACATCAGTAAATATCTTGACCCAGAACGGCGCATTGGTAAACAGCATTAAAATCCCACTGAACAGCATCATGATAGTGGCAATCCACTTGGCCTTGCGTGGTACAGTCCCATTTTCACGCCAGTTACGCAGTGTGGGACCATATTTGGAATGGTTCAGTAACCATGCATCCATTTGCGGCCAGCCTTTTGATGCCGCCCATGCCGCCAGAATCAGGAAAACTGTTGTTGGCATACCAGGTAGAATTGCTCCAATAATTCCCAATGTGATAAAAATCACCACCAAGCTACGCCAGAACAATGTTTTCATTTAGCAATTAACCGACACGTCAATACAACCGTGCTAGTATAAAGTGTTTTTATTGTTGTTTATCAAACTGAGCTTATTATTTCTCGATGATGGGTGACTATGCCTGATAAGATTGATTCACCCACTTTTTTTGAACCTTGGTTACAGTTTAGGCACCCTATTGTTCGGCAGTTGGCCTTTTGTATTGCCAGCCCCAATATCCTGACTCAAATTCCTGATAATTTAAAAATTGAAAATTATTTTGAACTTCATTCCAATACCGTTTGGCAAGAGCACTATCAAGCTTATGAGGTGCGGTTGCAACAGTTGGATCAGCAACCTCAACCCTTAATTGACTTTATGGCACGCCTGAAAAGTACCCGTTTAGGTTTGCGTTTTGAATACCTGCTCTGGTTCTGGCTAGAGGATGATAATTATCACCCCTACCAGTTATTAGGCCACAGCATCCAGAAAATTGCGGGGGCAGTCACCCTGGGTGAGCTTGATTTCCTGTTACTCAACAAACAGACCCAGGAAATCGAGCATTGGGAAGTCGCATTGAAATATTATTTGGGTGAGAACGAACTCAATTTATCTGAATGGTTCGGCCTAAATCGGCAAGATACCCTACAGCGAAAACTACGGCACTTTACCCAACGCCAGTTTCAGTTTTCCGAGACCAGCCAGTACACAATTCAGCGTAAATTTGCAGTCATGAAAGGACAACTGTATTTACCAGAACATCATTACGCATCATCTATTCCAGCATGGATCAACACATCCAGACGTTTAGGTCAATGGGGAACTGCTATCCCTAGACTACCCTACTATCGCCTACAACGGCATGAATGGCTTTGCCCTGATCAGCATCCATCTTCACAAACTGCCGAATGGTGGAGCAATGGACTTTATCACAATGCAGACACTGACCCCATGTATTATATGTTCCGTCAACCTGTCCTGTTGTTTAACCCAGCTTAAGCTGATCAGGTAACATTTTATAACACATCTACAATCAAACCATCATGTTCATTTTCCAGTTATTTTTTTAGCCTCTGATGACATCATAATTAAATTCAGACGGAGAAGATGATGAAAAAAATTTTAGTTGCTTCTATCATGACCGCTTTTGTATTAACGGGTTGTAATACCTTTAAGGGCATTGGCAAAGATGTTTCCAAAGCAGGCGAAAAAGTAACTCAAACTGCTGAAAGAACACAGGATAAAATGTAGCCCCATAGAACAACGTTCACAAAACCTTATCTATAACCTAGATAAGGTTTATTTTTGCATACCTTTCTCAACAATATTCCCCTATTATATCGGTTCAGATTTCACCAGATTTAGCCACATCTCGCATGAACCATTCCGATACACTTGAACTCAGTTTACAACTCCTACGCCAACCCTCAGTCACGCCTATTGATCATGACTGCCAGAACATCATGGCTGAACGATTGGCCAAGGTGGGTTTTAAGATCGAAAACATGCGTTTTGAAGATGTTGATAATTTATGGGCCCGTCGTGGTACAGAAAGCCCTGTGTTCTGTTTTGCGGGGCATACTGATGTTGTTCCGACTGGACAATTGGATGCATGGAATTCAGACCCGTTTTTGCCTAGCATCCGTGATGGTAAATTATATGGCCGTGGTTCTGCCGACATGAAGACCGCGCTGGCGGCAATGGTGGTTGCCTCTGAGCGTTTTGTCAGCAAACATCCTGACCATAAGGGATCAATTGCCTTTTTAATCACTTCTGATGAGGAAGGCCCATCCATCAATGGTACGGTTAAAGTGGTTGAAACCCTGGAAGAGCGTAATGAGAAAATGACATGGTGTCTGGTGGGTGAGCCTTCAAGTACCCATCAGCTTGGTGATATTGTTAAAAATGGCCGCCGTGGCTCTTTAAATGGGGTATTGACCGTACAAGGCAAGCAAGGCCATGTCGCCTACCCTCATCTTGCACAGAATCCAATTCATTTGGCAACCAAAGCACTGGATGAGCTGTGTGCCACCACATGGGATAATGGTAACGAATATTTCCCTGCAACTTCTTTCCAGATTTCCAATATCCATGCAGGAACAGGTGCAACCAATGTCATTCCAGGCACATTGGAAGTGACTTTTAATTTTCGTTATTCCACTGAAGTAACAGCCGAGATTCTCAAACAACGCGTTATTGAAACACTGGATAGACATCAATTGAATTACAGCATTGACTGGACATTGTCAGGTTTACCATTCCTGACTCCAGTAGGCGAATTGGTCAATGCGGCAAGAACAGCGATTAAAAATGTAACAGGTGTTGAAACTGAGCTTTCAACCAGTGGTGGCACATCTGATGGACGCTTCATTGCACCTACAGGTGCTCAGGTTCTGGAACTTGGGGTGTTAAATGCCACCATCCACCAGATCAATGAACATGTCAACGTTGATGATCTGGAGCCTCTGGCTGAAATTTATGAACAAATTCTGCAACAGCTTTTGACTGAATAAATTTTATGGCCATAAAAAAAGGAACTCATCTGAGTTCCTTTTTTGATTAGAGACCGAGGTGAGTCTGGATATTCTGCAAATTTGGAACAAAAAATTGCTTTTCACCCATCTTCACATACTTAAAGACCTTATTGTCATCTACATCCCGCTCTTCATCTACAATTTCCGAGATACGCACACGGATGGATTCAGGCATTTCATCGCACACTAAGGCAAATCGTTCGGAGACATCATCGCCCTCAATCACCAGAGCCACGCCCTGCTTCTCGTTTGGGTCATTCACCGCATAAACGGGAAGCTTTA
>JAXMGF010000009.1:0-48316 GCA_046347365.1 Acinetobacter sp.
TAAATCTTTTAAAGTATACACTAAATAAATTTAGTTTTATTACAAAATAGAATGAGAACTTAATATAATAAACAGGAATAAAAAGACAAAAAAATTTCACTTTATTTCTTCCATGATAAATAAATAGCAACTATTCATATCAAGGTGGTTTAAAATAAATATAGTTATTATTTAATAAGCATAATTATTATATTTAATATAAATGATATTTTATTATTTCTTAATATAAAAAATGGTTCCTTATGGAACCATTCTCTATTCATTATAAAACCATTGCTGCGATCCAGCCAAAAATAAGTAGCGGGATATTAAAATGTATAAATGTTGGCACGACAGTATCCCAAATGTGATCATGTTGACCATCTACACCTAGTCCTGCTGTAGGTCCTAATGTTGAATCTGAGGCAGGCGAACCTGCATCACCTAATGCAGCAGCAGTACCAATCAATGCAATTGTCGCCAAAGGTGAGAATCCAAATTGTACGCAGAGTGGCACATAAATCACTGCCAGCACAGGCACACTTGAGAAAGATGAACCAATACCGATCGTGACAAACAAGCCAATAAATAGCATCAAGAACGCAGCTAAAGCATGATTATCACCAATGATATGTACAACACCATTCACTAAATGAGTAATGTCGCCTGTATGCGTCATGACTGAAGCAAAACCTGCCGCAGAAATCATGATAAAACCAACTAAGGCCATCATCCGCATCCCTTGCACAAACACATCATCGGCTTCTTGCCATTTAAAGATGCCAGAAGCGGATAACACAGCAAAACCAACAAGGCCACCTAAAATCATCGAACCTGAATACAACTGCGCAACTAAGGTTAAACCGATTGCAAGTAACGCCATAAGCATGGTTTTTTTGGAAATATAAGGTACATTTTCAGCTTCATGCTTCAACTCTTCAGCATCCGCCTTGAGGTCATATTCAGCTTGTGTTGTTGCTCGTAGTGGTTTATCCAAATCAATGCTTGTAACAGGTGAAATTGATCGATCAACATATTCACGGGGCTTACGATAACTAATAAACACAGCGACTAAAGTACCTAAAACCATACCCAAAACAGGTATCGCCATGCCAATAGGCATCATGCTACGTTCTACATGCAAACCATGCAGCCCCAATTTTATTGATATTCCCCATCAAAATTTGTTCAAGGAAAATGGCACCAAAGCCCACAGGTAAGAAGATATATGTTCCAACTAAACCCAACGTCAGTACACATGCTGCCGCACGTCGATCAAGCTTGAGGTGATTCATCACTTTTAACAATGGCGGAACCAATACAGGAATAAAAGCAATATGAACTGGGATTAGATTTTGAGAGAAAATTGCAGCGATGAGTAAAATCGTTAATAAAAGATATTTCACTTTTTTTTCTTGATTTTTACTGGCTTCCATTCCTAATAAACCAATCAGTTTATGTGCAAGTAAATCTGGTAAACCAGATTTAGATAATGCTAAGGCAAAAGCACCTAGAACAGCATAAGCCAAAGCGACTTCAGCACCATCTCCCAGTCCTGCATTAAAAGCTTCTACAGTTTGAGAAAGGCTCAGTCCAGCAACCAAACCACCAATAATGGCTGATATGACCAAAGTGAGAACAACAGAAACGCGTGCCAGTGACAAAATAAACATCACGGCAATCGCAATTACGACAGCATTCATGGACAAAATTTAGGAGCAAAAAGAAAGGCGACATTCTAGCAGATTCATTGTATAGAAGCTGAAAATGTCGCCAAATTGCAATCTGTTTTAAGTGATTTTTATTTTGATTAATCCGCTAAAGCCTTAAACAGTCTGGCGTTTTACAAAATGACGGATTAGTTCAGCAATTTTAGTTGGCTGACTTAGAACCGCCCAGTGATTGGCATCAAGTTCAACATATTCAAAGTTTTCAACCCATTTTGGCATTGATTCGGTAATATACTCAGGGCTAACAAATGCATCGCGTTTTAATACAATCGCCTGTACAGGACATTGAGCATAGCGTTGGCGTGGTTGAGTCAGTGAAGGAATAAAGTTAGCACGATACAAATTAATACCGTATTTACCATCTGACACAATATTTGCATTTAATGGCAAATTTTGTTTTTTCTCTAAGCCACTTAAAATCTTACCCCACTTTTCTGGACTAAAGAAAGTCCATACGGTTGGAGCAACCAATGGCAAATGGAAAGCACCAATATACCAAGATTTAGTCAGCATTTTCAGTACATTACTTGGTGCAGATTTAAACTTTTCACGCAAATATAAAGAAGCATGATCCAAGCAAGGGCCTGAGATTGTTGTATAAGATAGTAAACGGCCTTTTAACTTAGGTTCAGTTGCTGACTCCCAAGACTGTAAAGAACCCCAGTCATGCGCTGCCATATGGAAATTGCGGTTGGGTAACACTTGATCAACCACTTCTTGTAAATCCAAAGATAAACGCGGTAATCGATAGTCTTTAATACGCTTTGGAATTGATGACAAACCTGCACCACGAACATCGTAAGTAACGACATAATAGTCATCAACCAATTGCTCAATAATCGGCTCCCATACTTCTTGATTATCGGGATAACCATGTACTAACACCAATGGTGTTTTCTTTTCATCCCCCCATGTTTTGACACAGAGGCTTTGTTGGTCAGAAGTGGTTACTGTTTTTACTTGTGCTTGCATAATTCTTTCCCATTTTGTTTTCTATCGGCTTGGTTATAAAACAGCCATTGCCAGCGATGCACTAAAAATGATACTTATGGAGTATGAATAGCGTTGCAAGAAAAAAAATTGACCATGAAAGACTTTTTCAAAAAAATTCGAACCATTCCAGCGATTTCTAAATTTATGCTGAATCATTATTCCCCTTATCGTGGGGCAGGCATTGCAATCGAAACATTTGATCTTGATCGTTACTTCATTCGTGTCAAAATGCCGCTGACTAGAAAAAATCGTAATATCGTCGGAACACATTTTGGGGGCAGTTTATATTCGATGGTTGATCCCTTTTATATGCTGATTCTCATGCATCATTTAGGACATAAATATATTGTTTGGGACAAAAGTGCTTCTATTAATTTCCTGTCACCTGGTCGCAGCACCGTCTATGCGGATATACAGCTCAGTGCCACTGAAATTGCGGAAATTAAGCAACTGGCTGAAAATCATGAACCTGTGTTTCGAAACTATACATTGAATATTGTGGATGATGCAGGAACACGAATTGCAGAAGTTGAAAAGGTTCTGTATATCCGTCTGAAAAAGCCCAAAGCCAGTGCTTAATTTTACGCATATAAAAATGCCTGCAAGGTTTTGCAGGCATTTTTGAATCTGAGAAATTATCTTTTCTTCTCTTGGATTGCAGCACCTGCGCCACCACCGATTGCACCACCAATCGCTGCACCAGTATCACCACCAAAAATAGACTTACCAATCACAGAACCAATCCCTGCGCCAATTGCACTACTTGTGGTTGAATTACTACTACCACCCTTGGCATTTGCACCTACACCAGCACCTGCTGCTGCACCTACACCCGCTCCTAAGCCGCCACCTACATGATTACCAACACCACCACCAACTGCACCACCCAATGCTGCTGCACCAATACGCTGATCAGATGCGCTCATGTTTTGGCAGCCTGTAAACATCAAAGTAGATAATACTAATGTTGAAATTAAACCCATTGTTTTTTTCATGTCCAAAACTCCTCAACTTTATAGTCTAAGCATAATCTGATTTTTGTGAGAAAATAATCAGATTATGTAATTGCTCTAAGTGCATTCTTTTCTTTTTGTAATAAAATAAACTAAATGGAAGAATCTTTGATCAATACAGTACTACACTGTTGATTGAATTATGTTATTGGAAATGAAGTCAAAGTTCCAATCTAATCAGCATGAAAACAAAATGTGTGGCTCAATGTAAAAATATAATTTAACAGGGGCGAAAAAATGACAAGATTTATGCTATCCATGTTGATCTTGATGAGTTTGAATTCAGCAACTCAGGCAAATTTTTTCAAGTTCCAAACATTAGCAAAAGTAGAATCACTTAAAAATATTGCTTATGGTCATGATTCCCAACAAATGATGGATATCTATTTCCCATCTAAACCACACACCGATAATAATCTAGCCCCAATCATCGTTAGGTACATGGTGGTGCTTGGAGTATAGGTGATAAAAATAATGCTGCAGTAGTAAAAAATAAAGTCGATTATTGGGGTAAACGTGGGTGGCTTTTGATCTCCGTTAATTACCGATTAGTTCCAAATGCAACCGTACAGCAACAGACTCAAGATATATCAAATGCTTTACTCTATATTCAAAATTACAGCAAGTCGATTGAAGCGCAACTAAACGGCTTTATTTTGGTAGAAGCATTCCTTATTAGCATTTGAACAATTAGTGCACAGTGGCCACTTGGTTAATCCACAACCGCAACCTTGGCGAGCAACCATTGCCTTAGATAGCGCTGCTTACGATATCGAAAGTGCAAATAATGCAAAATCGGCACGCTCGATTTTATGATCGAGCCTTTGGCCAACAACCTGAGAACTGGAAAGTCTCCGATCTTACAACTACATCAAAGTTTACCCGCATTTTTCGCTGTTTGCTCAACCACTCGCCCTGATCAACCCTGTATACAGGCTCAACAATTTATTCAGCAAGCACAAAAACTTGGGACATCCGCACAATTATTATCACTCCCACTTTCACATCGTGAAATAAATAGATCTTTGGGAGAAGATAATGCATATACCCAACAAGTGAATCAATTTATACAATCACACTAATTTATATCTATGAAAACTTAGTTTAGTTTTCTAAATACAATCATTTTGAAAGCATTAAACATAAAAAAGGCACCCAAAGGTGCCTTTTTTAATTCGTTAAGACTTAGAACTGGTCTGAGTTCAACGCTTGACTAAATGCTTGGTCAACTTCACTGAAATCGTTATGAAGTTCAAATTCAGCAGCTTCTGCCTCTTGACGACGACGCTCTAAGTGATACGCAAGACCCGTACCCGCTGGGATCAAGCGACCCACAACAACGTTTTCTTTCAAGCCACGTAAATCATCTTCTTTACCTGTTACAGCCGCTTCAGTTAACACACGAGTTGTTTCCTGGAACGATGCAGCAGAAATGAATGAGTCAGTAGAAAGCGACGCTTTGGTGATACCCATCAATTGACGTTCAAACTTCGCTGGGAACTTGTTCTGAGCCAAGACAGCCTGGTTCTCTTGAACAACGCGGATGTAATCCACTTGCTCGCCCTTAATGAAACTTGTATCACCGCCATCAGTGATATCAACTTTACGCAACATTTGACGTACAACAACTTCGATGTGCTTATCGTTGATTTTTACACCTTGGAGACGGTAAACGTCTTGAACTTCGTTCACGATGTAGTTGGTTAATGCCACTTCGCCTTTCAAGCGTAAGATGTCATGTGGGTTTTGTGGACCATCAGAAATGGTTTCACCACGGTTCACATGCTCACCCTCGAACACGTTGATTTGACGCCATTTAGGAATCAACTCTTCGTAGATCTCAGAACCATCATCAGGTGTGATCACTAAACGGTTCTTACCTTTGGTCTCTTTACCAAAGCTTACGATACCAGACACTTCTGCCAAAATCGCATGTTCTTTCGGCTTACGTGCTTCGAACAAGTCTGCAACGCGTGGAAGACCACCGGTAATATCACGAGTACGTGAAGATTCTTGTGGTACACGACCAATTACATCACCCACACCTATCGTTTCGCCATCACGGACAGTCACGATTGTATTTTGTGGCAAGAAGTAGAACTGTTCACCGCCATCTGTTGTATCCAACACAATCGCAGGACGTAAATCTTTACCAGACGCAGGACGTGCTGTTACTGGCAAGATTTCAACAGTGGTCATACCTGTTGCATCATCAGTTTTCGATGTTGCAGTTACGCCATCAGCGATCTGGCTGAAACGCGCTTTACCAGCAACTTCGGTAACAAGTGGATGTGTATGTGGATCCCAAGTCGCCACGATACCGCCCGCTTCTACAGCTTCACCATCTTTCAACAAGATGGTTGCACCGTAAGGAAGTTTATAACGCTCACGTTCACGACCTAATTCATCCGCAATACCAATTTCACCTGAACGTGAAACTGACACCAAGTGACCTTTGGCATGTTGTACAGTTTTCACGTTGTGGAAACGTACAGTACCTTTGTTACGGACTTGAACACTGTTTGCAGCAGACGTTCGGCTCGCAGCACCACCCACGTGGAACGTACGCATCGTTAACTGTGTACCTGGCTCACCAATTGATTGTGCAGCCATAACACCCACTGATTCACCTGGGTTCACCAAGTGACCACGTGCAAGGTCACGACCATAACAACGCGCACATACACCGAATGTAGATTCACATGCAATCACTGAACGTACTTTGACTTCATCGACACCCGCTTCTTCAAGCTGAGCAGCAATTTTCTCGTCAATTAACGTACCACGTGGAAGTACAACTTCATCATCAGATGCACGACGTACATCTTCAGCAGTTACACGACCTAATACGCGATCGCGTAATGGTTCAATAACGTCACCACCTTGAATGAATGGTGTCATCACTAGGCCACCCGCTGTACCACAGTCAGATTCAGTAATCACCAAATCTTGTGCTACGTCTACAAGACGACGTGTCAAGTAACCCGAGTTCGCAGTTTTCAATGCGGTATCGGCCAAACCTTTACGCGCACCGTGTGTTGAAATGAAGTACTGAAGTACCGTCAAACCTTCACGGAAGTTTGCTTTAATTGGGGTCTCAATGATCGAGCCATCTGGCTTCGCCATCAAACCACGCATACCAGCAAGCTGACGGATCTGCGCCGCACTACCACGGGCACCCGAGTCAGACATCATATAAATCGAGTTGAATGATTTCTGTTTCTCATCTTCACCTTGTTTGTTTTTAACAAGGGTATAAGACAAGTTATCCATCATCGCTTTCGCAACTTGGTCGTTAGTACGCGCCCAAATATCGACAACTTTGTTATAACGCTCACCTGCAGTTACGAAACCTTGCTCAAACTGTTGTTCGATTTCACGAACTTCGGTTTCAGCTTTATCGATAATCGTATGCTTGGTTGGTGGAATCAACATGTCTTCCATACCAACAGATACACCTGAACGCGTCGCTTGACGGAAGCCCAAATACATCAATTGGTCAGCGAAGATAACAGTATCTTTCAAACCAAGTTTGCGGTAGCAAGAGTTGATTAACTTAGAGATGTTTTTCTTAGTCATCTCAAGGTTGATCATATCGAAGCTTAAACCTTGTGGAACGACTTCCCATAACAAGCAACGACCAGGTGTTGTATCAACAATAATGGTTTGATTTTCACGGTTACCGTTTTCATCAATTACAGTTTGATGTACACGTACTTTGACACGCGCATGAATATTGACTTTACCCGTTGCTAATGCACGGTTCACTTCATGCGTATCGGCAAACACCATGCCTTCACCTTTGGCATTTACCGCATCACGTGTGATGTAGTAAAGACCCAAGACAACGTCCTGAGAAGGAACGATGATCGGCTCACCATTTGCAGGTGACAAGATGTTGTTGGTCGACATCATCAACGCACGTGCTTCTAACTGTGCTTCCAATGTCAATGGAACGTGTACCGCCATTTGGTCACCATCGAAGTCGGCGTTAAACGCAGCACATACGAGTGGGTGAAGACGGATTGCCTTACCTTCGATCAGAATAGGTTCAAATGCTTGAAGACCTAGACGGTGAAGTGTTGGCGCACGGTTCAACATGACTGGATGTTGACGAATTACAGAAGCTAGAACGTCCCAAACTTCTGGCGTTTCGCGCTCAACCATTTTCTTCGCAGCTTTAATGGTTGTTGCTTGGCCAGATGCTTGTAGTTTCGCGAAAATAAATGGCTTGAATAATTCAAGTGCCATCTTCTTCGGAAGACCGCATTGGTGAAGACGTAAAGTAGGACCTACGGTAATGACCGAACGACCAGAATAGTCAACACGCTTACCAAGTAAGTTTTGACGGAAACGACCTTGTTTACCTTTGATCATATCT
Organism: Acinetobacter sp.; assembly: GCA_046347365.1. GTDB lineage: Bacteria > Pseudomonadota > Gammaproteobacteria > Pseudomonadales > Moraxellaceae > Acinetobacter. The sequence continues at coordinate 8,097 of JAXMGF010000009.1, forward strand.
GCCAAAGATTTCAATGGACGTTTGTTCGAACCTGTAATTGCACGACCACGACGACCGTTATCAAGCAACGCATCAACAGACTCTTGTAACATACGTTTTTCGTTACGTACGATGATGTCTGGCGCAGCAAGGTCAAGAAGACGCTTCAAACGGTTGTTACGGTTGATCACACGACGATATAAATCGTTCAAGTCTGAAGTCGCGAAACGACCACCTTCAAGTGGTACAAGCGGACGTAAGTCTGGTGGAAGTACAGGAAGTACGTTCATCACCATCCATTCAGGCTTATTGTTTGAATCTTTGAATGCTTCCATCAATTTCAAACGCTTAGACGCTTTTTTAAGTTTCGTCTCAGAGGTTGTTTGTGGAATTTCTTCACGTAAACGCGTAATCTCAGCTTCAAGATCAATATCTTTCAATAAATCTTGAATCGCCTCTGCACCCATTTTCGCAGTGAATTCATCACCGTGTTCTTCAAGTGCATTGTAGTATTCTTCGTCTGTTAAAAGTTGATACTTTTCAAACGGAGTCATACCAGGATCAGTAACAACATAAGATTCGAAATACAATACACGTTCGATATCACGTAATGTCATATCAAGCAGTAAACCGATACGGCTCGGTAATGATTTCAAGAACCAGATGTGTGCAACTGGAGAAGCAAGGTCAATGTGACCCATACGCTCACGACGAACTTTTGCAGTTGTTACTTCAACGCCACATTTTTCACAAATGACGCCTTTGTATTTCATACGCTTGTATTTACCACACAAGCATTCATAATCTTTTACTGGACCAAAGATTTTGGCACAGAACAAACCATCACGTTCAGGTTTAAAAGTACGGTAGTTAATGGTTTCAGGCTTTTTAACTTCACCGTGAGACCATGACTTAATCATCTCTGGTGACGCAAGACCAATACGGATACGGTCAAATTCAACAGGTGTATGACCTTCTGAATCCGTTTTCTTACGCATGATATCGAGCAAGTCTTTCAATTTTTTTCTCCGTGTGTCGGGGAGCTACGCTCTTCCGACTGGGTCACAAATATTGTTTTGACTGAAATTATGGAATCTCCGCCTAGCCCCTCTTTTCAAAGAGGGGAACTTCCCCCCTTTTTTTAAAGGGGGAACGAGGGGGATTTAGTCACCATTTTTCAGTTCAATGTTGATACCTAAAGAACGGATCTCTTTGGTCAATACGTTGAACGATTCAGGCATACCTGGATCCATATAATGGTTCCCATCTACAATATTCTTATAGATGCGTGTACGGCCTTCGACGTCATCCGACTTCACAGTAAGCATTTCTTGGAGCGTATATGCTGCACCGTATGCTTCAAGTGCCCATACTTCCATCTCACCGAAACGCTGACCACCGAATTGTGCTTTACCACCAAGCGGTTGTTGAGTTACAAGTGAGTAAGAACCTGTTGAACGCGCATGCATCTTGTCATCAACCAAGTGGTTCAATTTGAGCATGTACATGTAACCTACAGTTACAGGACGGTCAAACTGTTCACCTGTACGACCATCAAACAATACTGTTTGACCTGTACGAGAAATGTCTGCCAATTCAAGTAAGTCTTTGATCTGGCTTTCTTCAGCACCATCAAATACAGGAGTCGCTAATGGAACACCAGCACGTAAGTTACCTGAAAGCGCCAAGATTTCTGCGTCAGTCAAGCTATCAAGCTCTTCCTGCTCACCACCAACCTTGTTATAAATCTTGTCTAAGAATTCACGCAGTTCAATCACTGTACGTTGTTCTTTCAACATTTTTTCGATCTTATCGCCAAGACCTTTCGCCGCCATACCCAAGTGAGTCTCAAGAATCTGACCCACGTTCATACGTGACGGTACACCAAGTGGGTTCAATACGATGTCGACTGGCACACCATTCGCATCATGTGGCATGTCTTCAACTGGCAAGATGTTTGATACAACACCCTTGTTACCGTGACGACCCGCCATCTTATCACCAGGCTGGATACGACGTTTAACTGCCAGGTAAACCTTAACAACTTTCAATACGCCAGTTGTTAATTCATCACCTGTAGAAAGTTTACGCTTCTTCTCAGCAAACTTCTCGTCAATCTCGTAACTCTTCTCTTTCAAGAACACTTGAATTTGAGTTAAACGCTCAGCAATTGCTTCATCATTTGGCTGGATTTCAAGTAAATCAACCAACTCTAAACCAGACAATACCTCTGCAGAAAGTTTATCACCGCGTTTGGTTGAACCACCACCATTAGATTCTTGACCTTTCAACAAACGAACAATACGTTCACGTGCTGCTTCTTCGAAGATTTTGTATTCTTCTTTCAAGTCTTTACGGTATGCATCAAGCTGAGCTTTCTCAATTGCCTGCGCACGTTCATCTTTTTCCAAACCATCACGTGTGAAGACTTGAACGTCAATCACTGTACCTTTAGTACCCGATGGAACACGTAAAGATGAGTCTTTTACGTCAGCCGCTTTTTCACCAAAGATTGCACGAAGTAATTTTTCTTCAGGTGTTAACTGAGTTTCACCTTTAGGCGTTACCTTACCAACAAGGATGTCACCCGCAGTCACTTCAGCACCGATATAAACAATACCTGACTCATCCAATTTAGACAGTGCAGCTTCACCAACGTTAGGAATATCAGCAGTAATTTCTTCTGCACCTAACTTAGTATCACGTGCGACACATGACAATTCTTGAATGTGAATTGACGTTAAACGGTCTTCTTGAAGCACACGCTCAGAAAGTAAGATCGAGTCTTCATAGTTATAACCGTTCCATGTCATGAACGCGACGCGCATGTTTTGACCTAGCGCAAGTTCACCCATGTCAGTCGATGGACCGTCAGCCAAAATATCGCCACGAGCAACTTTGTCGCCCAAGTTTACGATGACATTTTGGTTAATACATGTATTTTGGTTTGAACGTGTATATTTGATCAGGTTGTAAATATCTACACCTGCTTCACCTGCAATCATTTCATCTTCGTTGACACGAATCACGATACGAGATGCATCAACATATTCAATCGCACCACCGCGGTTGGCGATTACACACACACCTGAGTCACGTGCTACGTTTGCTTCCATACCTGTACCAACAAGCGGCTTGTCAGCACGCAATGTAGGAACAGCCTGACGTTGCATGTTCGAACCCATCAATGCACGGTTTGCGTCATCGTGTTCAAGGAATGGAATCAATGATGCTGCAACAGAAACAACCTGCTGTGCAGAAACATCCATATGTGTGACGCGCTCAGGCGACATACGTACGAATTCACCTTGATGACGTACAGAAACCATTTCTTCAGTCAAGTTGCCATCTTTATCCACTGCTGAGTCGGCTTGTGCAATGACAGTGCCTACTTCTTCAATTGCAGATAAATATTCAACTTCATCTGTCACACGACCGTCTACAACTTTACGGTATGGTGTTTCCAAGAAACCGAAGTCATTCGCTTTAGCATAGACAGAAAGCGAGTTGATCAAACCAATGTTTGGACCTTCAGGTGTTTCAATTGGACAAACACGACCATAGTGAGTTTGATGTACGTCACGCACTTCAAAGCCTGCACGTTCACGCGTCAAACCACCAGGACCAAGCGCAGATACACGACGTTTGTGGGTAATCTCAGACAATGGGTTGTTTTGATCCATGAACTGAGACAATTGGCTTGAACCAAAGAATTCTTTGATTGCAGCAGCAACAGGTTTTGCGTTGATCAAATCTTGTGGAGACAAGTTATCTGTTTCTGCTTGGCTTAAACGCTCTTTAACAGCACGCTCAACACGAACTAAACCAACACGGAATTGGTTTTCTGTCATTTCACCAACAGAACGTACACGACGGTTACCCAAGTGATCGATATCGTCGACTTCGCCTTTACCGTTACGAATTTCTACTAATGTACGTAATACATCAATAATATCGTCGTGTGACAGAATCCCTTCAACTTCACGTGACTTCTGGTCAGTACCCACTTCGTAAGGACGACCCAAACGACGGTTGAACTTCATACGACCCACTGGAGAAAGGTCATAACGCTCAGAAGAGAAGAATAAGTTGTTGAATAAGTTCTCAGCAGCTTCTTTCGTTGGTGGTTCGCCTGGACGCATGACTTTATAGATTTCAACAAGTGCTTCTTCACGACCTGTTGTTGTATCCGCACGCAATGTATCTGCAACGAAAGGACCACGATCGATGTCGTTCGTGAACAGGATGTTAAACTGTTTAACACCACCTTCAGCGATCTTCACCATGATGTCATGGCTAAGTACGGTATTCGCAGGAATCACATCACCACTTTTCAGTGTGATATCTTCAGCTGTAATACGCTCATATAAATATTCATCAGGTACAGAAAGCTTGGCTAAGTTCGCAGCTTCCATTTGACGTACATGACGTGCATTAATACGTTTACCTTGTTCAACGATCGCTTTACCATCATTGTCTAAGATATCGAATTGTGCCATTTCACCACGTAAGCGATCTGGAACAAGATCAATCTGATAGCTACCCATATCAAGATATACAGGTACTTTTTCATAGAACAAATTCAAGATTTGTTCATTGCTGTAATTCAAGGCACGCAGAATCACCGTTGCAAGCAGCTTACGACGACGGTCAATACGTACGTATACTAAATCTTTAGCATCAAATTCAAAATCTAACCATGAACCACGGTAAGGGATAATACGTGCTGAATACAACACTTTACCACTTGAGTGAGTTTTACCCTTATCATGATCAAAGAATACACCTGGTGAACGGTGTAATTGAGATACGATGACACGCTCAGTACCATTGATAACGAAAGTACCGTTATCGGTCATGAGTGGCATTTCACCCATGTAAACTTCTTGTTCACGAACGTCTTTAATTGATTTCGTTTCACGATCTTTAATGATCAAACGAATTTTTACGCGCATTGGTGCTGCATAAGTTGAACCACGTAAAATACATTCACGTACGTCAAACTCAGGCTTACCAAGACTATACTCAACAAATTCTAAAGCAGCATTGCCAGAATAACTTTCAATAGGAAAAACTGAACGAAATGCGGCTTGGAGACCGATATCTTCGCGATTTTTTGGAGTTTTACCGCCTTGTAAGAATGTACGGTACGAATCGACCTGAATCGACAGTAAGTACGGTGCTTCCATTACGTGGGGCAATTTACCAAAATTCTTACGGATCCGTTTCTTTTCGGTATATGAGTATGCCATCTGGAGTCCTCGGAAAGTAAACTAAACCCGCCTGCAGAACGGGTCTAGAAGGAATTACGCAGGCCGATATGGCCACCACTGTTTACAAATGCTGCAATTTTTAGTGGTATTAAAACGCTTAACAATATTTTTATAAGCAAAAAAATATTGGTAAGCGTTTGATTTCATGAATTTTGTTTAAATAATACGCACAATAAACGTAAAACTATCAAAAAACGAGCCGATTATTGTAACGCAAAAAGGCTGATGACCCAAGAGCCATCAGCCATTTTTTGGAGCCGATTTTGAAAAAATCGACTCCCTACAGCATTACTTAAGTGTAACTGTAGCACCAGCTTCTTCAAGCTTCTTCTTAAGTTCTTCGCCTTCTTCTTTAGAAACGCCTTCTTTAAGAACAGCAGGAGCGCCTTCAACAAGATCTTTCGCTTCTTTAAGACCAAGACCAGTTGCTTCACGAACTGCTTTAATTACAGCAACTTTGTTCGCGCCGAAAGAAGTCAACTCAACGTTGAATTCAGTTTGTTCTTCAACAGCAGCAGCAGCGCCTGGAGCAGCAGCAACAGCAACAGCAGCAGCAGATACGTTAAATTTCTCTTCGAAAGCAGAGATTAATTCAACAAGTTCAAGAACAGTTTTTTCAGCAACTGCGTTTAAGATTTCTTCGTTTGTTAAAGCCATGAGAATAACTCCAAATGGATATTGAATGGTGTGAAAATAGGATTAAGCCGCTTCTGACTCGTTTTTCTCTTTGAGTGCCGTAATGAGGCGACCCAATTTCGAAATAGGAGCTTGAAGAACAGACGCGAGCATAGTAAGCGCTTTTTCTTGGTTCGGAAGGTTTGCAATTACGCTAACGTCAGCACCTTGATAAACCTTACCGTCAAATGCGGCAGCTTTAAGTTCAAATGCTTTGTTAGTTTTCGCAAATTCTTCGAACAAGCGTGCAGCTGCACCCATGTCATCTTCAGAAGTTGAGAAACCGAGAATGGTTGGGCCAACAAGGTTGTCATTTAAGATATCGAATTGAGTACCTTCTAATGCGCGCTTAGCCAAAGTGTTACGTACGATACGCGTTGTAACACCCAACTTACGAGCTTCAACACGAAGTTGTGTCAACTGCTCTACGCTTGAACCTTGATAGTTAGCCACAACAACAGAAAACGCTTTAGAAGCAACTTCGCTTACTTCTGCAACGATCTGTTTTTTGCCTTCGATAAGAAGAGCCATTGTAAAACCTCCTAACGGTGATTTATGCACCTATACAGGCACACTCCCAATTCGTAAGCCTTTCGACTTACACGTGGAGGAGGAACAAATCACACCACCACGTCTACTCAGACTGGATTTTTAAGAAAAGTGTCCGAAAACACTTCTCGCCTGAGGTCTTTGACGCTGATAAATATTCATTTACCAATTCAAAGTTTGCCTAAGTTCGCAAAATACGACAGCGCGTTTCTTGCGTAAAAATCAAAGCAGCACTTTGATTTTTACTCAGGGCTTTAAAATTCTGTCTAATTACTTAGAAACGTTGTTTACGTCAACAGTAAGACCTGGGCCCATAGTAGAGCTTAAAGTGATCTTCTTAACGTATACACCTTTAGAAGTTGCAGGTTTTAAACGTTTTAAATCTGCAATTAAAGTCTCAACGTTTTGACGTACAGCTTCTTCGCTAAAGCCAAGTTGACCGATTGCAGCGTGGATGATACCCGCTTTGTCTACACGGTAACGTGCCTGACCAGATTTAGCATTTTTAACTGCATTAGCAACATCTGGAGTCACTGTACCCACTTTAGGGTTTGGCATTAAGCCACGCGGACCAAGAATTGTACCTAACTTACCAACAACGCGCATTGCATCAGGAGCAGCAATAACTACGTCGAAATCAAGATTTCCACCTTGAATGCTTTCAGCAAGGTCATCAAATCCAACAACATCTGCACCAGCTTCTTTTGCAGCTTCAGCAGCAGCACCTTGAGCAAATACTGCTACACGTACAGTTTTACCTGTACCTGCAGGTAAAGTCGTCGCACCACGAACAACCTGATCAGATTTACGTGGATCAACACCAAGGTTTACAGAGATGTCTAATGATTCTTTGAACTTCGCAGCTGGAAGGCTGTTAAGAACTTGTACTGCTTCTTCCAAAGTATAAACTTTGTTTGCTTCTACAGCAGCAGCAATGGCTTTTTGACGTTTAGTTAACTTTGCCATGTCTTATAGCTCCACTTCCAAGCCCATAGAACGTGCAGAACCAGCAATGGTACGCACACGAGCGTCTAAATCAGCACCAGTTAAATCTGGTTCTTTAGTCGTCGCAATTTCTTCTAATTGAGCACGAGTCAACTTACCAACTTTAGTTTTGTTAGGTACAGAAGAACCCTTTTGAATACCAGCAGCTTTCTTAAGAAGAATAGATGCAGGTGGAGTTTTCATGATGAATGTGAACGATTTATCGTTGTACACAGTGATCACGACAGGAATTGGCAAGCCAACTTCAAGTTTTTGTGTAGCAGCATTGAATTCTTTACAGAATGCCATGATGTTTACACCACGTTGACCTAAAGCAGGACCAATTGGTGGAGATGGATTTGCTTTACCAGCTGGAACTTGCAGCTTGATATAGCCGTCAATCTTCTTAGCCATTGAAAATTACCTCTGGGTACAAACGCCGTCAGGCTCCCCAAAAAATTAAACAACACCGAAGTGTTAGAACAACAATGCCCGATCAAATCGGGCGCTTACCAACCAACTCAAATTAAATCGTTTTTTCGACTTGTCGAAACTCAAGTTCAACTTGCGTTGGTCGATTAAATACATTAATCGTCAACGTTAAACGCGACTTTTCGTACTGAACTTCCTCCACGACTCCTTTAAAGTCAGTGAACGGACCATCAATAACGAGTAATTCTTCACCTGGTTCAAACATCGTCTTAGGACGCGGTGCTTCACCAGTATTACGTACACGAGCAAGAATCGCATCAGCTTCACGTTGTGTGATTGGCGCTGGTTTTTCTGGCGTACCGCCGATAAAACCAAGAACCTTTGGACATTCTTTTACAATGTGCCAAGTATCATCATTCATTTCCATTTCGACTAACACATAGCCTGGAAAGAATTTACGTTCAGATTTACGTTTCTTACCGTCCTTCATTTCAACTACTTCTTCAGTAGGAACTAGGACTTCACCAAAGCTGTCAGCTACCGTGCTACGTTGAATACGTTCATTAAGCGAACGCATCACTTGTTTTTCAAAGCCTGAATAGGCATGAATAATATACCAACGTTTCATGGCGCTCTTACCCGATAATTAACTTAATAAACCAACCTAACCCATAATCAAAGCACCACAACACTAGAGATGCAATAATTACTACCAAGAGCACCTGCCACGAAGTGGTGATCGTCTCTTGTTTCGTCGGCCAAGTCACTCGACGCAGTTCAATTCGTGCATCTTGCAACAAGCGCACAAAGCCTTTACCTTGATGGGTGGCGTATAATAAACCTAAAGCGACAACGATACAAGCCAAAATTACCCCAACGCGCACCCAAATATCATTTGCAGGCGCCCAATAGGCAGGTAAATGCTGATTTACCAATGCAGAACCGATTAGCAAAGCAATAGCAACCAACCACAGGACAGCATCCAATGGCGAACCTGAACTTACAACTTCTGCATTATTTCTTTGAGGGATTGGCGCGTCGCTTAATGCGTCACGCGATTTATCATTCGACATTTTTTTACTCGTCGTTGAATTCGCGACTTATTATATGACAACTTAGCCAGAATCAAGCTTTTTTATTTAAAAAAAGTGGCAGGCCAGGAGGGACTCGAACCCCCAACATTCGGTTTTGGAGACCGACGCTCTACCAATTGAACTACTGACCTATTAAGCAAATCGAAAGCCGAAGCTTTCGATTTGACGAACACAGCCGTATGGAGCTTATGCAGTTACTTTCGCAACAACACCAGCACCTACAGTACGACCACCTTCACGGATTGCAAAACGTAGACCTGGGTCCATTGCGATCGGGTGGATTAACTCTACTGACATCTCAACGTTGTCACCAGGCATTACCATTTCTACGCCATCTTGTAGTTTGATCGCGCCAGTTACGTCAGTTGTAATACGGAAGTAGAACTGTGGACGGTAACCGCTAAGGAATGGAGTGTGACGACCACCTTCTTCTTGTGAAAGTACGTATACTTGCATCGAATTTAGTGTGTGGCTTGGATTGTACCTGGTTTAGCAAGTACTTGACCACGTTGTACGTCTTCACGCTTGGTACCATGTAGAAGAACACCACAGTTCTCACCACGACCTTCGTCAAGAAGTTTACGGAACATTTCAACGCCAGTAACTGTAGCTCGCCGAGCATCACGATACCAACGATTTCAACAGATCACCAACTTTGATGATACCAGCTTCTACACGACCAGTTACTACCGTACCACGACCAGAGATAGAGAATACGTTCGATTGGCATCAAGAATGAAGTGATCGATTGCACGTCGGTTCTGGGATGTAAGAGTCAAGCGCTTCTACAAGTGCAAGAACTGATTTCTCACCATATTCGCCATCATTGCTGCCGTTCAATGCTTAGAAGCGCTGAACCACGGATGATTGGAGTGTCATCACTCTGAAATATAAGTAGAAAAGAAGTTCACGAACTTCCATTTTTACTAATTCAAGTAATTTTCTTTATCATCAACAAGGTCACACTTGTTCAAGAATACGATGATGTAAGGTACACCTACCTGACGAGAAAGCAGGATGTGCTTCACGAGTTTGTGGCATTGACCATCAGCGCAGCACATACAAGGATCGCGCCGTCCACTGAGCAGCACCAGTGACGCAAAGCTTTAACATACCGGCGGCTCGGGCAGTTCACGTGAGCGTAGTGACGGATTGAGAATCGTATTCTACGTGTGATGTATTAATGGTAATACCACGTGCTTTTTCTTCAGGAGCTGAGTCGATTTGTGAGTAATCTTTCGCTTCACCGCCGTAAGTTTTTGCACAGATAGTTGCAATCGCAGCAGTTAAAGTTGTTTTACCATGGTCAACGTGACCAATTGTACCCACGTTTACGTGTGGTTTATTACGTTCAAACTTGGCTTTAGCCATGATGATCTTCCTCGTTTACGTCGACACCAGTTTAGAGAAAAACAACCCTGAAAAACTTTTTTTATCGACATTCGCCTAAAAAACTAGACACCTAATACTTGAAAAGCAGACTATAATAGCCTGCTTCTTTAAATTTTGTAGATATTTTCTACTAAGCTGTATATCTGGAGCTCTTATCGAGATTTGAACTCGAGACCTCTCCCTTACCAAGGGAGTGCTCTACCACTGAGCTATAAGAGCGATCTCTTCGATGGAGCGGGAGACGAGGATCGAACTCGCGACATGCAGCTTGGAAGGCTGCCACTCTACCAACTGAGTTACTCCCGCATGTTGGTACTGACCAATTTCTATATCGAAGTCGAATGGTGGTGAGAGAAGGATTCGAACCTTCGAAACTTTCGTAGCAGAGTTACAGTCTGCCCCCTTTGGCCGCTCGGGAATCCCACCATATCGCACTTACTTGCAGCGCCATCCTTTATTCAACCTATCAACTTTAAGATGGTGCCGGCACACGGATTCGAACTGTGACCGCTCGATTATGCTGCCGTTTTACCAACTGAGCTATGCCGGCTTTATCTTAGCGTTTGATACGTTTCGTATCGGAACGGTGTGCAGTTTAGCAAAACTCACACATGATGCAAGCAGTTTTTTTAGAAAAACTGCGAAAAACTCATAAAATCAATCCGTTTGACGATAATTCAACCGCTTTTGATCACTGCGCGACTTTTATCTGGGCTTCATTCCACTCAGACTCAGGATTTGAGTCCGCCACCAGTCCTGCCCCCGCTTCGCACATAGACCTTTTGATCACGGATGACACAGGTACGGATTGCAATCGACATATCCATCTCCCCATGCCAGCCCAGATAAACCGACTGCCCCACCAAATACGCCACGTTTTCAGGCTCAACTTCATCAATGATTCCATTGCACGGATTTTTGGTGCGCCTGAAAAAGTGTTTCGCTGGAAAAGTTGCCTTAAAACATCCAACGCATCCACATCATCACGCACTGCACATTGGAAACAATATGCATGACATGCGAATAGCGTTCGATCACCATTTGATCAGTCACCGCACCTGCTAATTTTAAGATACGCCCCACATCATTACGCCCAAGATCAATCAGCATTAAATGCTCAGCAATTCCTTTTCATCTGCCAGCAAGTCCTGCTCAAGGCCAGATCTTCCTCTCCTTGGTCTTACCCTTTGTCGTATCACCACAAAGGGCCGCACAGTTAAATGCCATTTTCCAGACGGATAAAATCTCTGGCGAAGAACCCATTGGAAGTCATGGCAAGGCTTTGGTCTGTCAGGCTTGTCCTTGCACCAAAACAAATAGGTGATGGATTGAGGTGACGCAATGCACGGTAAACTTGCAAGGCTTCACCATCAAAATCAGACACCATCCGCTGTCCAGGTACCACCTGCATCACATCACCAGCGGATATATATTCCTTGACCTTTTCGTCGGTTTCAAGAAACCTCGCTTACCTGTAATGGATTCAAAATGCGGTGGTGTATGTGGCTTTACCCGTGGCTAATGAGAGGGATCAAAGCAGTTGCTCCAGCTGGTCCAGCCTGGCTTGTGCCTGTACATAGCATCGCTGGCTTGCATCAGCATGATGAATCAGGAACAGCGTGTCTTTCAGGTTGTCAAACACAATCACGGTTTGGGACAGCATCAACTACAAGTCAGGCAAGGTGATTGTAATAAGGGCTGGAACATTTTTAGTTTCTGGCTCGATATAACGAATAGGAAGCGTCATAGCCTAAATATCCAACCAGTCCAATTTGCAAAGCTAGGTAGATCAGGCAATTTTTTTGGGTGGAACCTGGGGAATCCGGCTTGGAAGCCGTGAATATATCGAAATGGATCGCTACAGTCTTGTTGATACGAACCATCCGCCTGCTGAACGAGGATACCCGCATTGCATGAAAAGACAGTTGACTCGCCCAAGCCGATCATTGAATAACGCGCCCAGTTCTCCCCGCCTTCCACTGATTCAAATAAGTAGGCCTGCTTTTTGCTCTTTAAAACGCGAAAACTGAGAGTGGTGTTTCTGTATCTGCCAGTCGCCGACGGTATACGGAATGGTGTTATAGCCAGCGGCCTTGAGTTGCTCAAAATTGTACGAGGTACCGCGAATTTTTCTATAGTTTCGATTTTTGTGCGTTTTGCTTAATGCTGCTTTCAAGCCCACCATCGAAAACCATAACAGCTTTCATGCCTTTCTCCTCACCAGATCTCTCAACTAACTCTTCCAGACTGTCTGCACCACCTGTTGTGGCTGGCAGTCATGGATATTTTCTCCATGATTATAGCCATAGCTGACCACAATACAATCTATACCTGCACGCTCCGGCAGCTTCCACATCATTGCTTGAGTCGCCAATCATCAGGGTTTCCGCCGCGGATACTGACAGTTAATACAATGCAGCAATGGCAATGGATGTAATATTTGCGCTCAGGCAAGGTATCTCCACCAATGACCAATTTAAAGTAATGATCAAGTTTAAGAATCCGTAATATCCCTTTTGCCAAATGTTCAGGCTTATTGGTCACACACGCCATCACAATGTTATGGCTCTGGCAATAGTCCAGAAAGGCAAGATACCTCAAGGTAGACCTGGTATTGGACAACCCTGAGCATAAATGTCCACAAACGTATCCAGCAATTGCTTTTGCTGCTCAGTATTCACCTGCCCAAATATATGTTCAAGTACGGTCTCACATAGTTTTGCCGCGCCCTTACCCACCCATGCGCGCACCTGCTCTTCCGTCACCAAAGGAAATTCCAGTTTTTCCAGACTCAGGTTCATGGCACGATATAAATCGGCAGCGGAATCGACCAGCGTTCCATCCAGATCAAACAAAATAAGACTACGGTTTTGTAACTGTGCAACAGACATTGAATTTACCCAGAATAAAAAAGCATGCTTTCCGCCATGCCTTGATTGTAGAAGCTTTGACTGATTATTTAAAGAACAGCCAAGCAATCACCGCCAAAATCACTAAAATAATGGAAATCAGGCCAACCGAAGCATTTTTTTGCTGCTCCTTTTCCTGAGCCACACGGGAGACTGGCTCTTGCATAGGCACAGGCTTTGGTTCAGCAACCACCTCAACTCGTACATTTTTCTGGTACAGCAGGTTTTGGGATGGAAACCTGTTGTGGCATGCCATCACGCGTAATGCCAGTTTCAGCAGCACGCTGGCAATGCTTTGGTATTCCTTGATCATGGTACTGTCGTTACTGGCTGAACTTCAATTTCAGGTAAATCAGCCTTATAACGCTCAGGAGCAAGAATCATAAATATAAAACTGGCAAACTGGAGCATATCCCCATCATGCAATTCTATTTCCTGTTCCTGCTCAACACGCTCACCATTCACAAATGTTCCATTTGTAGAGTTTAAATCTTTTACCCAAATATGGTCATCTCTAAACAGTAATGCAGCATGTTTTCGTGAAATATCAGTGGGACTGCAACAAAATTTCAGCATCCTGATGCCGCCCCACCAGCATGTCACGTTCGACACTAATTTCCTGCCCTGTAAATTCACTCATGGTAATGGCCAGGAATAAAGCTTGGCAGATGCCTATCCTTATCATATTTTCTTGCAATAATAACATTTTGACACAAGCGCTTCTGTGCATCTACTGTGAATACGCAGGGCGGATGGTTGTTGTTGTCACCGTATTTTTGCTCCGTTCAGTCGCCTTAGCGGGAAGCTGTATGCTTTGCCTCTGCACAGGTGGCGCATCAACAGCAACAGGTGTGGTCACCACAACTGTCTTGCTTTGTATCGCTGTTGGAACTTTTTGATAGGGTGAGCTATTCAGCGTAGGTTGTTGCTGGTAAATATCCCCAACATTTTCTGGCAGTTTTGCAAAGTTACCATTGTTGTCCATCGCAAGCTGTAAGCTGTAAAGCTGGTTATAGCGTTGCTGCGATAAACGGCGTACATCATCGGCATCGCCTACAATAGTTGGATGGATAAACACCAGTAGGTTGCGCTGTTGCTTTACTCGTCAGCTCGAATAAACGCCTCAGATAAGGAATATCACTCAGTTCAGGAACACTTGACGTGACAATGCAGTATTATCGGCAATCAGACCACCCAGCACCACCGTCTGATCATGTTCAGCAAGTACCGCAGTTTTAATGGCGCGCTTATTGCGATGTCGGTTGTCGATCTTTATTATTCTGAACATTCGAAATTCTTGCTTCCAACTCGGCAGGCGAATCCGTACCATTTTCAATTAATATGCGGAACCAACGGCGGCATACCTTCAACGTCCTTGCGCTCAACAGTGGTTGGTTACCGTACCTGTAGTTCTCGTGTCGATACCGGACCTGTCACAAACGGAACGTTTTGAACAACAACGATATATAGCTTCTTCATTGTCCATCGTCACAATCGAAGGAAGTGACAAGAAATTAGATTTGGTATTGGTTTTCAAGGCTTGTATCAACGCACCAGCGTTTTGCGTGAATTTCAGCTTACCTACCTGAATGTAGCGCTTACTTGCCTTTAGTTGGTGATTGCATGGCTGTGGCTGCGCTAATTTTCGTCCTTCAGCACTGGCATAACCTGCGGCAATTGATGCGAGACTTGCCCCGACATTACTAAAACTCATCAGGCCAACACCACTGCTTAAATCACCAGTGCCTATTGAATCCCAATTGATCTGCATCATTCTTGACACCAATAATCGCGGCCTCAATCAACAATTTCTGCTGACGTGCGAATATCCACCGTTGAATGGCTGCCTTAATTTCGCATCAGTTGTAATAGCCTTCACTAATTAAAGGCATTTTGGTACCATCGGCGATACATACTGACACCATTGCCATTAAAACTGGTGATGCCAGCATTGTTCTGACTGTTATTAAAACCACTGTTCAGGTTAATGGATGGATTAACACCTGAGGAAGAATTACCAGTCTGACCTTGACTATTGGAAGTCAGGTTATTAATCGAGCTGGATTTATTCGCATTATTTGAGCCAGATGATGAGGAAACAGACTGTCCCGTCACCAATCCTTGCAGGATCTCAGCCAGATTTTTTGCACTGGCATATTTTAAACGGAATACTTTCAAGCCACCCAAACGGTCTGCCGATGGCACATCCAGCATTTCAATGGTATGGCGCAAACGCTTACGTGAATCAGGATCACCCTTGATTAGAATTCGGTTGGTTCGATTATCGGCAATGATACGTACACGCGAACCAATAAAATCCTTAGATGTTCCAGTGGCGCTCATGGTTTCCAGCAAACCGATAATTTCCTCGGCCTGACTCGATTGCAGTGTAATGGCTTCAATATCATTCTGACCTGTACCATCCAAATTACGGATAATATTTTCAAGTTGATAAATATTCGTCGCACGATCTGAAACAATCAAAGCATTGGTGCCAGCCACAGCAGCTAAATGTGCAAATTGTGGCATTAATGGTCTTAACGCAGGAATCAAATCATTTGGGTTCGTATTTTGCAACCAAATAACGCGAGTGACTATTTGATCTCCACCTGCACGGTTACGTGCATCATAAGGAATGCCTGAGTTTTTCGCATTACTGTCAGGAACAAGTTTTACAGTATTTCCAGAGGGTAATGCCACTACCCCATTGACATTCAGCACGCCCAAAAACAGGTCGTAGACCTCATCTTTATTGAGTGCCTTGTTGGAAATCACCGTCACATTGCCACGTACACGTGGGTCAACTGCAAAATTCTTGCCTGTAATATCAGCAACTTCATTAATGAATGCAGTTAAGTCTGCATCACGTAGATTGATCTTCCATGTTTGTGCCTGCGCCTGAGTACTGATGGTCGCAACCAGTGGTGCGGCGGCAAGTAGTGCCCAAAGTG
Source organism: Acinetobacter sp. (assembly GCA_046347365.1). Classification (GTDB taxonomy): domain Bacteria; phylum Pseudomonadota; class Gammaproteobacteria; order Pseudomonadales; family Moraxellaceae; genus Acinetobacter. Next base: position 24,335 of record JAXMGF010000009.1, read on the forward strand.
GACGTTGATGATTCAAGAAAGCCATAACTTGCACTTGTTCCTAACTTGTAAACCCTTTTGTATTCCCCTTTGACAAGAAGGAATTATAGAAGGTTCTAAAAACTCTGTTGTATGGTCATCACTTGATCACCACGTTTTATTTCTATTTTGGCATGTCCCTCACGACGTACTTGCTCTAGTAATTGTACTTCGCTGAGTCCTGGTCCAATGGTCTGACCGTTGACCGATAGGATACGATCACCCGAGCGTAAACCCAAGGTGTTTTTTAAGGCACTGGGCGTCCGATCCGATATTTCATAACCATCCGCTCCGCCAGCGACACCCATATTTTTCAGATATTGCTCACGGTTGTCCTGCATTTGCTGAATGGCCTGACCTAGAGCAGATTGTGCAGTATTCTGTGCTGGTGGTGTCTGAGGTGGCACACTGTTGCTGTTATTGGTTGATACTGGTGCAATTGGCTGATAAAGCCCCTTATCCAGTCCCTTGAACTTGACTTCACGGGTTGCACCATTGCCCTGCCTTAAAATGACATGATCCCAGTACACTTCCGCCAGTTGATATGAAGTTGAACCGATTGTTTCCCCCACACGATAACGCTCGGCGGTATCATTCAGCTTAATCACCGCAGAGGATAAATAGCTTGGGTACCCCAGCAACACACCCTGTAATTCTACATTCACATTATCCTGAGCTGTTGTTGCCGCAGGTTCATCAAACAAGGCAAATGAGCTGATGTTTGGCACCCTTGCCTGCTGTGAACCCAGCTCAACCCGATCAAACTGCATCGGCTGTGGCGGTGCAACCACCCACCAGAATAATGAGGCCAGCTTCCAGCATAACCATAGAATCAGCACCACCAGAACCAGCGCACTGAGTTTATCCAGCTTTTGCCAGCGTAACTGCTGCATTTTCTGCATCAATGCATTCATTAGAAACCACCCTGCAACAATGGCTGACGGGAACTGATCACATAGGTGTCCAGTCCAGCCTTACCTTGATATGATGGAATATTCAACAGCATACGTTGTGTCAACTGCACATCCAACATGAAACTCGGGTCCAAGCTAAGATTTGCCATTTTTTGACTGCGCTGGTCACGGACATCAATCTGTAGTTGCCCGTTTTCATCCTTTAATTCAGCGATCAGGGATGGTACATTCATACGATCCTGACGCTGGCCAAAGGTATAGCTCAATTCACCGCCACCCCAATGCAACTGGCCTTTTGCCGAACCAAAACCTTTTTCTTTCTGATAGTTTAACTGCACATCCTTGAGCTGAATCGCATTTTGGGGCCATTGCCAATTTGCAAAATATTTCAGCGTCTCAGGCGAAATTGTTCCCTGTAAGTCCCTAACCATGATTTTCTGGCCAAAACCATAGCCAAACACACCATTGAACTGGGTATTGCCACTATGAATATCGAGGTTGGCACCCAAACGCATGAGCAACAGGTCTAAAGGACGTGTTTTCCAGTGTACCGAACCACGCAGTTGACCTTGCTGCCAATCTGCCTGCCCCTGCCAGATATTGCCGCTGACATTATGTAATATTTGATTATCTTTTGAAAATTTCGCAATTAACCATGTTGCTGGAATTTGTAAAATAATAAAAATTAAAAATGCAAATATGGCGAAAATCCACCATTTCCATTGTTTGGTTTTTTTCTTCATTCCATCCTTACCAACATGCAACAGACCGTCCATTTTGAGAAACTTGCTCTCCGAATGACATTATGCATACTTTTTCAACATCGCCAATTCTCTGATATAAAAAAACCAAGCTTTTTCAGCCTGGCTTTTGAAACAGGGGAAAGTCATCGTATGACAAAATCATGACTTTTAAAACTCGATTAGATTAAGAAATCTTCAAGTTTTGCACCTTTCTCTAACTCAGCAACCAACCAGCGTGGCTGCTTACCACGTCCAGTCCAAGTATCTTCAGGATTATTTTTATTACGGTAACGTGGTTCTACGGCTTTACGCGTTGTTTTTTTACGTTTTTGCTCGCCAAGTTCCAATAGTTCTTCAATGCTAAAGCCCAGACCATCCGCAATCGCAACAATCTGATCATAAGCATCTTCAATTGCTTGATCTTTTTTACTTACAATTAAAGCCTCAGCTTCTACTTGTAAGCGTTTTAATTCTTCAACAGATAATTTACTAATATCAGGTTTCATTCGAAATGCTCCAAATCTAAAAAAGGAAATATATCACTCAAAAATAAAAAATGAATTTTAAAATTCAAAACTATATTAATTTATAAGTGATTAAATAATCAATATCAGAATAGTCTACTTAATCAAATTAATCCATAAAATGAGCTTTTTATTTATAATTAAATAAAATATGGACAGCTTTGCTCAATCAAATGAAATTAATCCAAATAAGCAGACTGTAAGATCTATCAAAAAGAATATTAATTTTTTTCTTAATTTTGACTCATTTTTTCTTATTTGAGAAATAAAATACTGCCTCTCTTCACACAAGTCATGATCAGAAATATGCAAGAATTTGATGCAATAAATGTCTATTTTAATTCCGTAAAATAGACATAATTGTCTTTACTATTCACCAGCAGCTAGATTGTGTCCTACACTCGCTTCGAGCTGAATGATTTTATCTCTAATTAATGTTGGGATATTTACTTTTTGTGAGTTTAGCTTATCTACACAAACCAATACTGCTTCACCTGTCGCCACAAGCTGATTTTGCGCCTGACTCCATAAAGTATAATGCATACGAAATGCACTATTTCGCAGTTCTTCAATACGCGCACCAATATGCAACACATCAGGATAGAATACTGGCCTTAAATATTTACACTGGCTGGAAGCCACCACAGTCAATATATCATTTTCAAATATATTTAATGCCATTAAATACGCAATTCGCGCGCTTTCAATGTATCGATAATACTGCACATTATTGACATGGCCAAAAGCATCCATATCCCCCCAAGCCACAGTTTGCTCATGAATAATAGGATAGGTAGATAGTTCCTGCATATTTTTACTCATATCTTAAAGTTAAGAAAATTCACATCATTTTCAAAGATTAAATTTAACTGCCTGATTAAATCAGGATTATCTCCCAACATGGTTTTAATGCGTAGGTAGCTCATTAAAATATTATCTGGATATAAGCTTAACAATTGTTGCGCCTCATGCTGGCGCTGAGTCGCCACATAAATATGCCACTTGGCGAACGTCAACATGGGTACACTGGTATAACGCTGCTCAAGCTGGATTATACGCTGCTCTACATAGGCATAATCTGGAATCTGCTTTAATAACTGCTGCTGGAACCAAAGATAAAACACCTCTGGATCAAAATGCTCCTGCAATAAATGCAAGGCTAAATCTTCATGTTGCAGACTCATTTCTGGCAGTCGTGCCATTAATTTCAGCCATAGGACTTTACTGCTGTATGGTCGTGCCTGAATCTCACTTTGCAATGCCAAATAACGTTGCTGCAAGGCAATTAAATCATCGACTGAAGCCTGATCAAACTGAATCAGTAACTGTTGCAGCCATAAATCACGATGTTCAGCGTCAAGTAAACCCTGCTGCGTGGTGCGTAAAAACAACCACGGTTTTTGCAATGCCAGCTTGCCCCATAAAATTGTAATACGTTGCTGATATGCAGTTTCAATTTCACTTAACCAGGGAGAAAGCTGATGCTGGGCCAGAAACTCCAAATGGGTCAGCGCCTTTTCAGTTTCCTGCTGCTCAAGAAAAATATCGATACGCAGCAACTCAGCCAGCTCAAAGGCCATCGGTGCTGATTTTTCCAGATGCCTCAATGCAGTTTCATAATCTCCATTGCGATAATCAAACTGTGCATCCACAATATTATTTAGCAATCCTGACTGGGTAAAAACACGTTCAATAAAGACCCGCTGATCTTTGGCAGCATCCAGCAACCACACAATACCGAGTTGTTCATAAGGATGTAAATTTTTAAAATGTAGTACTGTTTCTTTTTTTCGTTGCTCACGTGCTAAATAACGCCGAGCAAATATCCATAATAACTGTGCAAACAGGCTCACCAGAATAAACAGCAGGACAAGACCCCAAACACTGCTCTGGAATTGCCAATCGCGCCAGTAGATATAGACATAACCCGCGCCATAGCCATAGTTCAATACGGCAAGCAGGGCAAAAATTAACAGACTGGCAAGTAGATAAATCAATACAAGCTGTTTCATCATTCGCTACCCCAACAAACCAAGCGTTGTCAGTTTTGGCGTTGGCACAGCAGGTAAATTCAATACTTTCTCCAGTCGGGACCTGATCTGTTGGCTATTTTGGTCAGGTAGTTTCACCAGTAACTGTATGACTTCCTGAACTGACTTTCGGTATTCGGAAGTTTGCCCCTGATTTAAGGCCTGGGATGCCAATAATCGTAACTGCGCCTCCTTGAGCAGCACATGACGGTTCATTAAATCCGTAGCGGGCTGTTCAACCCTTTCCAGCCTGAACAATTGCCACCATGAACCAGTTGCAGTCTTTTGCAGCGTAATGTTGGGATTGGAGATTTCTTGCTGTATTTTTTGATCCAGTTGTTGCAGTAGATGATCCAGTTGCTGCTGTTGTTGTGTTTGTGCCAGTACAAACTGCTGAATAGCTAGCCGATCCTGTTCAATTGCTTTCATTAAACTTTGTTGCAATGCAGGAGCAACCGCATATTGAACGATCTGTTGCTGTAACTGATTTAAATGCTCAAGTGCATAGATAAACTGCTGCTGTTCCACTGCAAACTGAATCAACTGCAAGTGTTGCTTAATCAGAATAATAGGCGCGACGCCTGTCATTGTCGCTGGCATCGTCACCATGTTTTCAGCAGGTTCCACAACACGGTTATTCTGGGCCTGACGCTGTACAGCAACAAACTGGTCATTCAGCAGTGCATAGCGCTGTTGTGTTTGATCAAGCTGCTGTTGAAGCTGGGGAATCGTTTGAGAATATTGTGCAACATCATAACTAAGCTTGGCCAACCACACCAAACCCAGTGCTAATATTAAATATACAATTTTTCTCATAGATTTCCTTGCCAGTCATTTATGCGTTGAATCATCCCTGATGCAGACAAATTTTCAAGCGGAATAATGTTAAATGCCCCACCTGCCTGCGTTGCTGCATTTTCCATTATCTTCACCAAACGCCCACCCAATACCAGATAAACCCATTGTGCTTGAATAAGGTCCTGGCCGCAAAGCTGTTGCCAGTAATTCCAGCTTGCCTCGCTGCTGATCAACACCATCGTCGGTTGATCGCGTTGAATTCTTGATAAGATATCGGGAAAACGCTTCAAGCTTATTTCAGGACACTGTCGATGATACAGCACAAAGTTAAGAATACTGATACCCCGCTGTTGCAGTTGCTGCATCATAAACTGTCGCCCACCTTGACCACGCCAAAACGCAATCCGACTTAAATGGGGATGCTGCCTTAAAATCGGCAGTTGCAGCATGCCCTCAGAGTTTTCAATCTCAGGTGCATCACTTTTAATATTAAACTTTGCTAATGCCTGTGCGGTGGTTTTTCCAACCGCAATCCACTGAATATGCGCCAACCGTTCCAAAGTGATACCTGCCTGTTGCAGATAACGCATCCCGATCTCAACAGCGGTTGGACTGACCACAACAATCACCTGCACCTGTTCAAGCTGTTGGTAAAGTTGCTGCAATGCCTCAGAAAAAGATTCCGCCACCAATTCCAGCAAGGGTAGGCTTTCAACCTGATAGCCTGCCTCAGTCAATGCCTGGGTGAGGCTGGAGGCACGATCTGAAGGGCGCGTATTAATAAAAAGCATTAATAAAGCGCTTTTAACAATTCACCTGCGCCTTGCTCCAATAAGCATTGTGCAAGTTGTTCACCTAATTGTTCAGCATCTTCTGAAGTTCCAACCAATTGTTGTTTTAGTAAGATTTTTCCATCAACACTTCCCACACGACCTTCTATGCTGAGCTGATCATTGGCTAAAGTTGCATATCCTGCGATTGGAACTTGACAACCACCTTCTAGATAGGCATTAAACGCACGTTCTGCACGCACACAAATTGAGGTTTCTTCATGCTGTAATGGTTGAATGATTTTTAATAATGCCTCATCATCTGCACGACACTCTAAGCCCAATGCACCCTGACCAACAGCAGGTAAACTCAAAACAGGCGCTAAACAATGACGAATTCGATCTGCCAAACCTAAACGCTTTAATCCCGCACTAGCTAAAATAATGGCATCATATAAACCATCATCAAGTTTTGATAAACGTGTACCCACATTCCCACGCAGGTCAATAATCTCTAAATCAGGGCGTATTTGTAAAATCTGGCATTTGCGACGCAAACTAGATGTACCTACTTTGGCACCTTGAGGTAACTCATCAAAACTTTGGTAATGATTCGAAACAAAGGCATCAAGTGGGTCTTCTCGCTCACAAGTCACAGCGAGCGTTAAACCTTCTGGTAAGTGCATCGGCACATCTTTCATTGAATGGACCGCCAAATCAGCACGCCCATCCAGCAATGCAGCTTCCAGTTCTTTAACGAATAATCCTTTACCACCAATTTTTGCCAAAGGTGTATCTAGAATTTTATCACCCTGCGTCACAAACTTAACCAACTCAACCGTTAAATCGGGATAAAGCGCATTTAAACGGGAGCGAATATGCTCCGCCTGCCAAAGTGCAAGAGGGCTTTGTCGAGTCGCAATTTTCAAGGTTTTCATAAATTCAAGTTAAGCATGGATCAAAACAATTGTTTCAAACTTAACTTGCTCACCTAAAATTGCAAGCAAAAACTGATTTTTCATCTGACTTAAGTTCAATATTTTATAATTGATGCATGCATTCTCTTAAGCTTGGTAAATGACGGCGACTCACCGACAGGCGTTCATCCAGCTCACGTAATCTAACCTGATACTGACCAGCCGCAATCAGCTCCAAACCTTCTAAATAATCAAGAGAAACTAAAGCATTACGATGAATTCGAATGAAACGATCTGAAAACTCAGATTCTAGCTCTTTTAAAGTTTCATCAATTAATACACTGCCATTTTTATGGCGTACTGTGACATATTTCTGATCTGCTAGAAAATAGTAAATATTTTCTATTGGAATAAGTTCGACCCCGCGATAAGTTTTCGCAGCAATTTGATGACGTTGAGTTTTAGTATCGTACATATCGTCTTGTTGTTGTAAACCAGTCATTTGTGCTTGTGTAAGTTGCGTCAGACTATTGAACACCTGTTGTAAATCTTGTTGTGCAATAGGCTTAAGCAAATATCCCTGTGCTTGAAACTTAAACGCTTCCAATGCGTGTTGATCATATGCTGTACAAAAAATAATAGCTGGACGAGGGCTAAGATGACTGATCTGTTCAGCACACTCCAATCCATTCATTCCAGGCATTTGAATATCTAATAGAACAACATCGGGCGAATCATTTTCAATATGGTTTAACACATCCTGCCCATGATGCGCCGTCGCAATCACTTCATGACCCATTTGGGTCACTAAACGTGACAAACGCTCTACTGCGAGAGGTTCATCATCAGCAATCAGAACTTTCATCCTCTCCTCCTTGTCACCGTTAACTTCATCCGTCATTTTTATGGTTAACTTAACTTATTATTTTACTCGATAGTGATAACTTACCACCGTGGTATATAACGACACTCCCCCATAAACCTGAAACTTGACCGTTTGTCCATAATAGGCTTTCAGGCGCTGTTTTACATTTTCTATTGCAATACCATTCCCTTGTCTCGATTTTATTGTATCGTGAGAATAAGGGTTAGTAATGACTATACTGACTTGATTTTGCAATATTTCAACCAATACACTAATGGTTGAGGGCTGTAAAACTTTTTCTACCCCATGAAAAATACTATTCTCTAGCAAAGGTTGCAATGTTAATAATGGAATCGTGACTCGTTTTAATTCCAAAGACGTTGCCTGTATATTCCATTCTACCTTTAAACGCTCTCCTAAACGTAATTTTTCAATACTTAAGTACTGCTGACACAAGTCAATTTCTTCAGCCAAACTCACCAATTTCAACTCTTGAAAACTGGCGCGGAATAATCGTGACAAGTTAATCAACATGTTTTCTGCTTTGTCAGGATCAATTGAAATCAAACTTACGACACTGTTTAAACTATTAAATAAAAAGTGTGGATGAATACGGGCCTGCATTGCCTGAATGCGTGCATTCAGCTCACTGTATTGCTGTTTGAGCCATTGTTCACGCATATATAGGTAACGCATGCAAAACGCGCCCAGCAATATGCCGTAGCTTAAATGCAGGCCCACACCCTGAAATAAAACCTGTTCTGAAAAGTCTGTTGAAGGTGAAGCCCAGTACTGGATTATATTTACCGCACAAGTGGTAAACAAAACAACCAGTTGAAGCAAAATAAAGCCTAAAATTAATGCCATTTTCTGACTAAATTTGGCAAAAAACTCCTGAAAATAATCAACCAGTGCAGAAAAGGACAGAATCACCCAGTTAATAAAGCACATATATTGCAAAACACGGGCGGTTTCCAATGCCTGCCATGAACGTGCCTCTGCCAGCGCCAGCACCATCGCCAGCACATTACTGGCAACAATTAATTCCAATAAGTGTTGCCATTGCCCAATTTTCGTAAAAAAATAGGAAGCTGATGTCTGATCCTGTACATTGTCATGACGCATTTGCAATAACTTGTTGCGTCGAGTTTCGGCAACTGCGTTTGGATTTGCTATACTCTTTTTTATTTTACTGAGCCGCCATGACCACATCTTCTCAATCCTCTTCTTCAGCAAGCCCTAATCAAACCTCTGGAATGTGGGGCGGTCGCTTCTCTGAAGCAACAGATGCATTTGTTGCAGAATTTACCGCATCTGTTCAATTTGACCAACGTTTTTATAAACAGGATATTGCGGGTTCAATTGCCCATGCCACCATGCTGGCCAAGGTTGGGGTACTCACTAAAGCCGAACTTGACGACATTATTCAAGTTTAAGCACCATTCAGGCCGAAATTGAAGCGGGTAATTTCGAATGGCGTATTGATTTAGAAGATGTACACATGAACATTGAGTCTCGCTTGACTCAACGTATTGGCATCCTGGGTAAAAAACTGCATACAGGTCGTAGCCAATATTGATCAGGTTGCAACTGACATCCGTTTATATTTGCGTGATGAAATCGATGACATCCTGACTATTTTACAACGCCTACAAAAATGGCATTCTGCAACTAGCAACTAAAAGCCCCGCACCAATACCATCATGCCAGGTTTTACTCACCTACAAGCAGCCGCCACTAACAGCTTTTTGGTCATCATTTGTTGGCTTGGTTTGAAATGCTGGTACGTGATACTGAACGTTTGCAAGACTGCCGTAAACGTGTGAATCGTATACCACTTGGTTCAGCAGCATTGGCTGGCACAACCCTATCCAATCGACCGTGCCTACACCGCTTTTAACTAGGCTTTGAGGCCGTTTCCGACTCGCTCGATGCTGTTTCTGATCGTGACTTTGCCATTGAATTTAACGCGGCTGCATCATTGATCATGATGCATTTGTCCCGTATGTCTGAAGAACTGATTTTATGGACTTCGGCACAATTTAAATTCGTGAACATCCCAGATCGTTTCTGCACAGGCTCTTCAATTATGCCGCAGAAGAAAAATCCAGATGTACCTGAACTTGTTCGTGGTAAATCAGGTCGCGTGTTTGGTGATTTAATCAGCTTATTGACTTTAATGAAAGGTCAACCTTTGGCATATAACAAAGACAACCAAGAAGATAAAGAGCCTTTGTTTGATGCAATTGATACGGTTCGTGGTTGCTTAATGGCCTTTGCAGACATGGTGCCTGCACTGGTTCCAAACATTGAAATTATGCGTGAAGCAGCACTTCGTGGTTTCTCTACAGCAACTGACCTTGCTGATTACCTTGTGAAGAAAGGTGTTGCTTTCCGTGATGCACACGAAATTGTAGGTAAAGCAGTTGCGCTTGGTGTGGCTGAAGAAAAAGATTTATCTGAATTGACACTGGAACAGCTGCAACAGTTCTCTGACCTGATTACAGCAGATGTATTTGATAAAGGCGCGGCTTTGGAGGCCTCTGTCAACGCGCGACCACATTGGCGGCACAGCACCAAAACAGGTTGAAGCCGCGATTGCCCGTGCCCACAGCCGCCTAGAACAGTTATACGCTTAAGGATTGATGATGACTAAACAAGTATTTTGCCGTAAGTACAACAGAACTTGAGGGCTTGGACTTTGCACCATTTCAGGCGCGAAAGGACAGGAATTTTTTGAAACAGTTTCAAAACAGGCCTGGCAGGAATGGCAAAACATCCGACCACACTCATCAATGAAAAACGTTTGAATGTGTTTGAGCCTGACGCAAAAAAGTTTTGGAAGAACAACGTGAAAAAGTTCTTTAACAATGATGAGAGTGTAGAAAAGCAGAGGGTTGGACTGAGCAAAAATAAGCACTACGATCGAATATCGCGATCGGGGAGAACCGATTTTTCAGCTCTCTTTTTGCCTAATATTTACAAGTATCAAGCTTTACACAGTATACACAGTTGTCTACATGACATATAAACTGAATATGCTTATATTGAGTCTTAAGAAAGATAAAGAGATACGATGAGATCTCAAAATGCATGATATTTCTCTCCCAGACTTTTCCCGAAGTCTGGGATTTTTTTTATCCATCAATTTTAAATAAAAAAAAGCCACCGAATCATCAGTGGCTTCGCTGTTGTTTTGAGACATTATTTCTGATGAACTTTTTGTTCAATTTCTTCAATGCTGGTATGACGTACATCCATCCCTTTCGCCATATAAATCACTTGTTTCAAAATATTACGTGCGTGATCACCAATTCGTTCTGAACTGCATTTTACTGACATTGATAACACGCGTAATATGGCGCGGATCTTCAATCATATGGAGTCATCAGGGTACGCGTTGCCGACTGGTATTCACGATCAATATCCACATCCGCCATCACCACCTTTAAGGCCTGATCGACATCCAGACGGGCAAAGGCATCCAGCGCATCGTGAATCATCACACGAACCTGATTACCAATATGACGGGTTTCCATATAACCACGCGGCGACTCGCCCTCTTCACACAAATTTTGGGCAATACGTGCAATTTTTGAAGCTTCATCACCAATACGTTCAAGATCAGTATTGGCCTTGCTCATTGCAATCACCATACGCAGGTCAATCGCTGCGGGATGACGGCGCGCCAAAATCAGGGTGAGACCCTCATCAATATCGCGTTCATATTGATTTACGACATTGTCCTTAAACTGAACATCCATCGCCAAGTTTGCATCGGTATCCAGCAAGGCGTGGATTGAATTGGCAACCTGTTGTTCAACCAGCCCCCCCATGGTCATAAATTTGGTATGCACATCTTGTAAGTCTTCATTAAATTGTGAAGAAATATGGTGACTTAACACAGGATTACTTGGACTCACAGTATGCCTCCACTAGACACATGTAAAATAATGGGTGATTAAAACACAGCAATCATGAAAGTTTTATGACAATAACATGCCTATGCGCAAATGATGCGAATTGATACAACAAAAAGCCAAAAAGCTGTTAATCTTTAGCAATCGCTTGACGGAGCGCAGTTAAAGAACTGCTGAGATTATCTTAATCACCAGATTTAAAGATAAGTACCGTTGAACCTGATCAGGTTAACACCTGCGTAGGAATCAAGCCCAACAAAAACCCAGCCCAGTTTTATCCATTTTTCAGGATAAATCCGCCATCGTTTTTGGTCGTGCTTGATTCGTTAATGCTTTCGATAAGGATCATGTCATGAACCAATTAACGAATCTTTCCCCTGCTGATATTTCCGCTCAACATGAGCAGGATGCTAAAGATTTAACCCGTATTCTACCTGCATCTAAAAAAGTTTATGTCGAAGGTTCTCGCCCAGACATTCAGGTTCCATTCCGTGAAATTAGCCTGACTGAAACACCAACAGGTTTGGGTGGCGAACACAACCCACCTGTGATGGTCTATGATACTTCAGGTGCATATACTGATCCGAATGTACAAATTGACTTAAATCAAGGCTTACCCTCAGTTCGCCAGACATGGATTGAGGAACGTAACGATACCGATGTGCTTGCAGGCCTCAGTTCCGAGTTTGGACAAGCCCGCTTAAAAGACATCCGCACTGCTGACATTCGTTTCGCCCACATTCAAAATCCACGCCGCGCCAAAGCAGGGAAAAACGTCACACAAATGCACTATGCCAAACAGGGCATCATCACGCCTGAAATGGAATATATTGCCATTCGTGAAAATCAACGCCAAGGTGAAGGCGTAGACATGCGTCAGCATGCAGGACAAAACTTTGGTGCTCAGAATTTAAGAGAAATCACCCCTGAGTTTGTCCGTCAAGAAGTTGCCGCAGGTCGTGCGATTATTCCTGCCAACATTAATCATCCTGAAATTGAACCAATGATCATTGGTCGCAACTTTTTAGTAAAAATTAATGCCAATATTGGCAACTCGGCACTCGGTTCATCGATTGATGAAGAAGTGGCAAAAATGACATGGGCAACACGTTGGGGCGCCGACACTATCATGGACTTATCGACGGGTAAGAATATTCATGAAACCAGAGAGTGGATTATCCGTAACTCTCCTGTACCAATTGGTACCGTACCTATTTATCAAGCTTTAGAAAAAGTAGATGGTGTTGCCGAAGACCTGACTTGGGAAATCTTTAAAGACACTTTGATTGAGCAGGCTGAACAAGGTGTCGATTATTTCACTATTCACGCAGGTGTATTATTACGCTACGTGCCTATGACCGCCAATCGTCTGACAGGTATCGTCTCTCGTGGTGGTTCAATTATGGCGCAATGGTGTCTTGCGCATCATCAAGAAAATTTCCTCTACACGCACTTTGATGAAATCTGTGAAATCATGAAAGCCTATGACGTTTCATTTAGTCTGGGTGATGGCCTGCGTCCTGGCTGTATTCAGGATGCCAATGACGAAGCGCAGTTCAGCGAACTCAAAACTTTAGGTGAACTGACCCACCGCGCCTGGGAACATGATGTTCGAGGTGATGATTGAAGGTCCAGGTCATGTGCCAATGCATATGATCAAGGAAAATATGGACCTGCAACTGGAAGTGTGTAAGGAAGCGCCATTCTATACACTGGGGCCATTAACCACTGACATTGCTCCAGGTTATGACCATATCACCTCGGCGATTGGTGCCGCGATGATTGGCTGGTATGGTACCGCGATGCTCTGTTATGTCACACCAAAAGAGCATTTAGGTCTACCGAATAAAAAAGATGTCAAGGATGGGATTATCACCTACAAGATTGCGGCGCATGCAGCGGACCTGGCAAAGGGCCATCCAGGTGCACAGGTACGTGACAACGCACTGTCCAAGGCACGTTTTGAGTTCCGTTGGGATGACCAGTTTAACCTGAGTCTGGACCCAGATACGGCACGCAGCATGCATGATGAAACCCTGCCAAAAGAGGCACATAAATCAGCGCATTTCTGCTCCATGTGCGGACCAAAATTCTGCTCCATGAAGATTACTCAGAATGTGCGAGATTATGCGCAAAATCAACACAATGCCAATCAGTCAAATGATGTGGAAAAAGATATTGAAGCAGGTCTCAGTGCCATGAAAACCGCTTATCAGGAACATGGTCAAAAATTGTACCACAAGCTGTAAATCGGCTAAAAAAAGATTTGCCCACGAATCATTCTCGGTTAGGATGAGATATGTACAATCTCATCCTGATTGAAGATGAATATTCTTGACCACGCCAGCTATTCAGCATCCGACGTTACGATAGAATCCCGAGAGCCGATCTTTCGGGGATTCATTCAAGTTGAGAAAGTGAGCTTTCGGCACCGACTGTTTAATCAGCCAGACTATTATTCACCCTTGATTCAGCGTGAGCTGATCCATCGTCCAGAAGCTGCTGGCGTGTTGCTTTATAATGACCAACAACAACGTTTTGCACTGATTGAGCAGTTTCGGGTCGGTGCATTAAATGACTCCGAGTCAGCATGGCAACTTGAAGTCATTGCTGGTGTGCTGGATGGAGACGAAGCACCAGAAGACTGTATCCGTCGGGAAAGCCTGGAAGAATCGGGTTGTGAGGTTCAACAGCTACAGCATTTATTTAGTTTTTACCCCTCTGCGGGGGCATGCTCTGAATTTTTTCACTTGTATGCAGCAGAAGTAGAATTACCAAAAATAGGGGGCATCTTTGGGATGCCAGATGAAGGGGAGAATATCCAGCTTCATTTATTTGACTATTCAGAACTAGGCACTTTACTTAAGAATGGACGTTTGAGAAATGCACCTGTGATTATGGCATTGCAGTGGCTGGCTCAACACTTACAACAACGATAAGAATCTGAGGGGCTACACACGGTGACTTTCCAGGTCTCAGCGTTATCACAAAATGATTTTGTGATGATACAGATTACTGATACCCATTTACTGGAGTATCCGCATCTGGAGTTTGTCGGGATGCATCCCGAGCAAAGCTTTCATGCAGTAATCGACTTGATGCGCCAACAGCACCCCCATATTGACCTGATTGTGCATACAGGTGATCTGGCTCAGAACCCGACACCAGTGACCTACAATCGCTATCTGCAACATATGCAGAGTCTGGGTATTCCTTTCTTCCACACACCTGGTAATCATGATGATGTCGCTCATTTCCCTTTCCATGAAAGCGACCAGACACAGGCAACTGTGGTTGAGCTTGGCAAATGGTGCATCATTTTATTGAACAGCGCACAGCCACAGCGTATTGATGGAAAAATCGCGGATGGTCAGTTAGAGCAGTTGAGCAAACTATTGGAACAGCTAAAAGACCGCTATGTGGTCATTGCCTGTCATCACCATCCCTTTGCAATGCAGTCGGCATGGATTGACCAGCACAAATTAAAGAATTCCTCTGACCTGCTGGACACCATCCAGCCCTTTTCCAATGTAAAAGCGATTGTCTGCGGTCATGTGCATCAGGATTCCATTCATAGCTGGCAGGGTGTCGACTTTTTATCGACTCCCTCCACCTGTATTCAATTCAAGCCGAAAAGTGAAAAATTCGCCCTGGATGAAGAACACCCAGGCTACCGTTATATTTGCCTTAAGGCCAATGGGGAACTGGAGACACAGGTCTATCGGCTGTTGACCTCCCAGCGGATGAGTAGCTCAGAAGTTTTGGGATATGATTAGCGACTGTTGATTACAAATCACATCCACGATTTCTCACGAAATCCAGACAGGAATGACTACCATCTTGTCTAAAAACTCTATATGATGACGACCCTTGATGGGGAAAACCATCTTCGGTTTATATAAAAACACTTGCATATCACCATATTTTTTGCGTATAGATAGTACGTGTATGATGAGGAATGCCCTATATGGCGAATGACAACCAAAATCAAGTCCTGGACGAACAGACAGAAGTGATTGACGATCAAAAAGCGCCTGCAAAACGTGTGCGTAAAAGCAAGCCCAAGTCTACGGAAGGTGGAACCACCGCAAGTCTGTTTGGCATCGCACCTTATCAGCCAAAGAAAAACGAAGAATATATGTCTGAAAGGCAGCTTGAGCATTTCCGCCAGATTTTGAATGCATGGAAAGCTGAGTTAATGTCTGAAGTTGACCGCACCCTGAACACCATGCAGGATGAATCAACTGCATTGCCTGATGTCAATGACCGAGCAACACAGGAAGAAGAGTTTGCGATTGAGTTACGCACCCGTGACCGTGAGCGTAAGCTGATTCGTAAAATCGAACAGTCGATTGAGGCGATCCAGAACGAAGATTATGGTTTCTGTGAAACCTGTGGTATCGAGATTGGCCTACGCCGTCTGGAAGCACGTCCAACAGCAACGCTCTGTATCGATTGCAAAACTTTGGCAGAAATCAAAGAAAAGCAAAACAACGGATAATTTTGACAACCGTGTTAAGCCATGAAGCGAAGCACAGCTTCGCTCTTGCGCAGCGGCAAAGCGATGCTTTGCTTAATCGCCGCTCATACATCGGACGTTTTGCCCCCTCCCCCACTGGTCCACTGCACTTTGGGTCCCTGCTTACCGCAGTCGCAAGCTATTGTGATGCCAAAGCCAATCATGGCAAATGGCTGGTTCGCATTGAAGATACCGACATTCCACGCATTTATCCCCATAGTGAAGCCCACATTCTCTCCTGTATTGATGCATTTCAGTTTGAACCTGATGCCGAAATCATTTTTCAAAAAGATCGTTTAGAGCTTTATGAACAGGTGCTTGAACAGCTTAAACAAATTCAGGCGGTTTATGCCTGTCAATGCACACGTAAAATGCTGGGTTCCAATCATATCTATGCAGGTACTTGTCGTGACCTCCGTCTTGATTTCAACCAGCAAGCGATTCGCCTAAAGGTCGCTGATCAGCTCATTTGTTTTGATGATCGTTTACAAGGCAAACAATGCTCAAACTTGCAACATGATCTCGGCGATTTTGTCCTAAAACGCCGAGATGGCATTATCAGCTACCAATTGGCTGTCGTGGTCGATGATTATTTACAGGGGATTACCCATGTGGTGCGTGGCGCAGACCTACTGGATAACACAGCACGGCAAATCTGGCTGGGTTCACTGTTAAATTATCCCGTTTTAAACTATATGCATTTACCCCTCGCCATGAATGATCAGGGACAAAAACTGTCAAAGCAGAATATGGCGCGGGCATTAGACACTTCTAAAGCTCCAGAACTGCTACAGCAGGCGATTTTAGCGCTAGGTCAGCCTGATATTGAACTTGACCAGCCCCGAATCATGCTCAAACAGGCGGTGCAACAATGGAATGTTGCTTTCATTCCAAAAGGTAGTCAGTTGGCTGAAATATACCTATAGGCAATAAAAAAGCCCTATGCATGGCAAAGGGCTTCTGTAAAACTTTCAAGCTTGATTAACTAGAAGTTTGATTCTTCTTTTACTGGATTCAACTCTTGCGTTGATGCATCAATTTTCAGAATCAGGCTGATCATGGCTGCACACATCATCAATGACGTACCCCCATAACTAATGAATGGCAGTGTCAAACCCTTGGTTGGCATCAGACCCATATTCATGCCCGCATTC
The DNA here is from genome assembly GCA_046347365.1 of Acinetobacter sp. Taxonomy (GTDB): domain Bacteria; phylum Pseudomonadota; class Gammaproteobacteria; order Pseudomonadales; family Moraxellaceae; genus Acinetobacter. The sequence goes on from JAXMGF010000009.1 coordinate 41,507, forward strand.
ACCAAAATCTGTAGCAGGAAAATAATACTGATACCATAAGCCAGATAACCTGCACGCAGGTAGTTATGTTGCAATGCACGATGCCCGATACGCATACAGCATGCCAGCATGGTAAATGACAGCACCATCACAATAGTCACGCCAACAAAACCAAACTCCTCACCCAGAACTGCCAACATAAAGTCGGTATGTGCTTCTGGAAGATAGGACAACTTTTGGACACTGTGTCCCAGTCCTGTTCCAAACCATTCACCACGTCCAAATGCCATCAATGCATTGGAAAGCTGGTAGCCAACACCCAGTGGGTCAGCCCAGGGATTGGTAAATGAAATCAGGCGCTGAAAACGGAAAGGCTCTAACAGGATCAGGGCCGTCACACCCGCAACAATTGCCCCCAGCATAATCAGGAACTGTGTAGCTGGCGCGCCTGCAAGGAAAAATACCCCCACCATCATCAGGACAATCACGACTGTTGCACCCAAGTCAGGTTCAGCCACAATGAAGCCAACGGTCAGTGCCATGACACCACTCAGGCGCAATAGGCCTTTCCAGTGCGTTCGTACCTCTTTGGCACGGCGTACCACATAGTCAGCAGTGAAAATTGCCATTACAATCTTGGCAATTTCAGTTGGCTGCAAGGTAAAGCTACCGACCTTAATCCAGCGGTGTGCCCCATTGACTTCAGAACCCACCACCAGTACAGCAAGCAGCAAGATAATGGTAATCAGCCATAATGGAAACGCATTTTTAAACCATAGGTTCAGGGAGACCCGATAGGTTAAAAATGCCACCACCGCCGCAACCACAATCGAGATGCCATGACGAACCAGGAAGTAGAATGGATTCTCATGAATATACTCCGCATAAGGCATTGAGGCTGATGCCACCATGATTGAGCCGAAACACAGCAAGGAAATCACGCAAAAAATCAGGATATTGCGTGCTGTCATTTCAGCAGGAAGCTTAGGCAGGCGATTCAACACATGTGAAATCTTCTGTACAGTCTTTTGTATAGCGTTTTGGGCTAAATCAGCCATAACTCTGTCCCTAGTTTTTATTTTCATTCAGGGCATTTACACATGCCACGAATTGGTGCCCACGATCATTGTAGCTTTTAAACATATCAAAGCTGGCGCATGCTGGCGAGAGTAAAACCACATCCTCTGCCTGTGTTGCTTGCTGGGCCAACTCCACCGCCTGCCTTAAGCTATTGGCATACTGGATAAAGGTGGTTCCCTGAATGGCCTGCTCAATCACTGCCGCATCCTCACCAATCAGAATGACGCTCTTGACGTATTTCTGGATCGCATCGCGTAATGGCTTGAAATCCTGCCCCTTGCCCTGCCCACCAAGAATCAGTGCCAGCTTGCCTTTTTTCACCTCAATCGCAGCACCCAGACCATCAATTGCAGCAAGCGTTGCACCCACATTGGTGCCTTTGGAGTCATTGTAGTAGCGTACATCATCGACTGTCTTGACGTATTCACAGCGATGTTCCAGCCCCTTAAAGGTTTTAAGGGTGTCTAGCATGGATTGCACCGGCAAGCCAACTGCCTCACCCAATGCCAGACAGGCCAGCGCATTGGCAACGTTGTGCATGCCCTGAATGTACATTTCGGAGGTTTTGAGTAAACGTTCACGTCCACGCGCCAACCACATGGTGCCATCAGCATCTCGCAACACACCATATTGATTCAGGTCAGGGGCGTTGAGACCAAAACTTTGCATTGGGGTGACATCTGGAACAAGCGGACGGCTTAAGTTGTCATCACGGTTATAAACAACCTTTTTCACCCCCTGAAAAATACGGTGCTTGGCCTTGTGATATCCCAGCATATTGCCATGACGATCCAGATGGTCTTCACTCATGTTCAACACCACAGCCACTTCCGCATTCAGGTGCGAGGTGGTTTCAAGCTGGAAACTGGAAAGCTCAAGTACAATCAACTCAGGCTGGTCTTTCAACAGGTCCAGTGCAGGACGGCCAAGATTACCACCCACAGCCACTTTTTTGCCTGCATCCTGTGCCATCAAGCCAACTAGTGTGGTCACGGTACTTTTGGCGTTTGAGCCTGTAATTGCAATAATTGGAACTTCTGTTGCGCGGCGTAGCAGTTGAATGTCGCCCACAACAGCAATGCCCTGATCAATGGCCTGCTGGATTTCAGGTAATTGTGGCGCAAGCCCAGGACTTAAAATAATTTCTTCTGCCTGTTGTAAAAGTTCTGAATCGAGTTTCCCAAAGCTGGTTTTCACTCCAGCGGGAATCTGGTCATGTCCTGGCGGCGTTTCTCTCGAGTCCGTAACTGCAACCTGGTAGCCTTGTTCATGTAAAAAGTTGACCGCCGACACCCCTGAAATTCCCAGGCCTGCCACGACTTTTAATCCACCACGCTGTATTAACATTTTCGTTCCATTTTTGCAGTTCACAGAATGGCAAAAATGTTAGCACTTTACTGTTTTAAATGCTTTTTCAGTTTTGGTTTTATTCAGGCTTTTTTGTGTCAGTGCGTAAAAGCAAATAGGATTGCCTAGATCTTAAATATGAGCAATCCTTAATTCTGGCTAACGCCATTTTACCGCCTGAATTGCTTCTTTTTTATTTTGCGCTTCATTCACATCTGTCGAACAACCACAGCCTCCAGCACAACCCACCACCATTTTAGGTTTTAACCACGTTGCCAAACGCTGCCAGCCTAAACGCTGGCACAGGTTGGATAAAGCCAGAAATGCTGCATTTGCTGTTTGAGGAAATACTTTCTTAAATACCACCACAGCACTCCACAGCACCAATACAGCAACAATCAAGTACTCAAACATAGCTCATACTCCCACTCTACTTACCCCCAAATGCGTGATGCAATTTGGTAGGTAAAGAAAGACATTAAATAGGCCAATCCAAACAGATAAGCGGTCATCACCGCCACATGCTTCCATGAACCCGTTTCACGGCGTACCGTTGCCAATGTTGCCAAGCAATGCGGCGCATAGATAAACCACACCAGCAAAGACAAACCTGTGGCCAGCGACCAGCCTGTACCATCAGCACTAATCAAGTGTGCCAGGCCTTGTGCCACTGCATCATCATCTGCACCAGACAGGGCATAGACAGTACCCAGTGCAGCCACCACCACTTCACGGGCCGCCATCGCTGGGATCAAGGCGATACAGATTTGCCAGTTAAAGCCAATCGGGGCAAAGATTGGCTGGATCAAATGCCCCAGCATCCCTGCAAAACTGTAGTCAATTGCAGGCTGGGTTGCACCCTCTGGTGCCTGTGGGAACGTGCACAGGAACCACAGTAGAATCGACAGCGCAAAAATGATGCCACCAACACGCTTTAAGAAAATTTTGGCGCGGTCCAGCAGTCCAATCCCGACACTTTTCAGGTCTGGCATACGGTAACTTGGCAACTCAAGCAGCAAGGCATGTTGTGATTTGTCTTTTTGCAGAAATTTCATCACGATGGAAACACAAAGCGCGCTGACAATACCTGACATATACAGGCCAAACAACACCAGACCTTGCAGGTTAAAAATACCCCACACGGTTTGCGCTGGAATAAAGGCCGCAATCAGCAAGGCATATACAGGTAACCGTGCTGAGCAGGTCATCAGCGGCGCCACCATAATCGTGGTAAAACGATCACGTGGATCACTGATACTACGGGTTGCCATAATTCCAGGCACGGCACAGGCAAAACTTGAAAGCAATGGAATAAAGGCGCGCCCACTCAGACCAGCCTTGAACATCAACTTATCTAACAGGAACGCTGCCCGTGGCAAGTAACCTGATTCTTCCAGCACCAGAATAAAGAAGAACAAGATCAGGATTTGTGGCAGGAACACCACCACACCACCAGCCCCTGCAATAATGCCATCCACGACCAGACTTTGTAGCAATGGCTGGGAAATGTGTTGTCCCAGGGTTTCTCCAAGCCAGCCAAACAGACTTTCAATCCCATCCATGAATGGTGCAGCCCAGGCAAAGACCGCCTGAAAGACAATAAACATCATCACAGCCAAACTAATCAAGCCCAGCACTGGATGCAGGAAAATCTTATCCAGAAAATCGGTGCGCTTATCTTCCTGATCAACGAAATTCACCACATCCCTGAAAATCGTTTCAATTTTCTGATGGTGTCCACCTTTCAAACCACTGAGCTCTGTTTGTGGAACCGTGTATTTCTCCTGGTCAAGCGCATGTAATAGGTTTTCAATGCCTGTGTTACGGACTGCAACAGTCTCGACCACGGGTACGCCCAAACGTTCTGACAGTTTCTGGGTATTGATCTGGATGCCACGGCGACGTGCCTCATCCATCATGTTCAACACCACCAGTATTGGTCTGCCCAGCTCAATGATTTCCAGCACCAAGCCCAAATGCAACTTTAAGTTGGTGGCATCCACCACGCATAAAAAGGCATCCTGCTGCCCCTCTTCCGCGATCTTGCCCTGACAGACATCACGGGTGATTTCCTCATCTGGACTGGTGGCCTGTAAGCTATAGGTTCCTGGCAAATCCAGGACACGAACACTACGCCCCGATGGTAACTGAAAATGTCCAACCTTACGCTCTACTGTGACCCCTGCATAGTTGGCAACCTTTTGGCGGGTTCCTGTCAGGTGGTTGAATAACGAGGTTTTACCACAGTTTGGATTCCCCACAAGGGCAACACGTAACGCATCACTCATGCAGGTGCTCCTTCAAGTTGAATTTCAATTTTCTCAGCCTCAGTTTTGCGTAATGCAAAACGGGTAAAGCCAATCTGGATTAGAATCGGATCGCCACCAAACACACCTTTGGTAATTACCTGCACCTGAGTTCCTGGCACAAAGCCCAAACTCTCTAAACGCACTGCTACAAGATCTGGCTGTCCAGTTTCATCGATCAGGCGATTCACCTTAGTGATTATCGCCGTTTGCTTGACTTTTAATGCTGACAATCGCACCGCTTCTAACCCTTGACTCTTTTATTGCAAGTATACAGGCAAATGAGAATAATTACCAAAAACAATATCAATGGCATTTCCTTTTTTGACAGATCGACAACACAAAATTTTTCTTTTACAGTGCAGATGAATCAAGGACACTGGCTGTTATGTTAAATAAAAAACCCCGTATTCCCACTGCGGTCACCATTCCAGAACACCTGAGTTTTCTACAGGGTTTTCGTGACTATCTGGTGGCACAAACCGTTAGCCCCCATACCCGTAATGCCTATCTCTCCGACCTGATTCAGTGCAGTGAATTGCACACATCGGTTTCGTTACCGCAATGGTCGAGTGATGACATTGCCGATGTGCTGATTGCGCTGACCAAGGCAGGTAAAAGTCCCCGTTCAATTGCGCGTTGCCTATCGGCCCTGAGACAGTTCTATAAGTTTTTAAGGGAACAGAAAATAAGGGATGACAACCCTGTTGCCACCCATCAATCCCCTAAAATTGGTCGGGCATTGCCAAAGGATTTATCAGAACAGGATGTTGAGTCGCTGATCAATGCGCCTGACACTAACACCGCCCTAGGCCTACGTGACCGTGCCATGCTGGAAGTGCTGTATGCCTGCGGTTTACGCGTGTCGGAATTGCTCAACTTACGCATGGAACTGGTCAATTTAAAGCAGGGCTTTCTACGCATCACAGGCAAGGGCAATAAGGAGCGTCTTGTACCACTTGGACAATATGCCTGTGACTGGATTGAAAAATATCTGCTTGAATCACGTCCTCAACTCTACAAGAGCAGTACCGATTATCTGTTTCTCACCCAGCATGGTGGCATCATGAGCCGCCAGAATTTTTGGTACGCGATTAAACGCTATGCGCTACAGGCCAATATTCAGGCGGAGTTATCACCACATACCTTACGCCATGCCTTTGCCACCCATCTTCTCAATCACGGCGCGGATTTACGTGTGGTGCAAATGCTACTGGGGCATAGTGATCTCTCCACCACCCAGATTTATACCCATGTTGCTCAACACCGTATGCAGGAACTGCATGGCAAATACCATCCACGGGGATAAAACCACCACTTGTCCAAGATTGGGATAAAACTTGATTTTATTCACAATGCATCAGCAAGATTTAACGAAGTCATGGCATTTTTTTGTTATGCTAAGCCCCTGAATATATGAATATGAACAAAAAAGGTTCCTTATGTTGTTTACCCGTTCCAAGCTTGTACTTGCATGTACATTAGCATCGACATTATTGGTAAGTGCCTGCTCAAAAGAAAACTCAGCACAAAAACAAGATGCCCTGACAGCGAGTGCGCCTGCAACTGGTGAAGCATCAACCTTAAATGAACGCAATGCCCAACAGCGTCTGGTTTCAACGCTGGAAAAGCATTTTAAAACCGCCAATATCAATGCCAAAATTTTGGCGGTGAAAAAAACCGAAGTGCCCAACCTGTACTGGGTGAGTCTGGAAGGAATGGGTTCAGTTTATGCCACGACTGATGGACAGTATATTATTCAGGGTGATGTGATTCGTTTAGGCGACAAACAACTGCACAATGTCAGTGAGGCATTGCAGGCCACTGAGAATAAAAAACACTTGGCGGCCCTTAAAACAGAAGACCTGATTGTTTATCCAGCGCAGGGCGGTAAAGCCAAACATGTGATTTATGTGTTTACCGATTCAAGCTGCCCATACTGCCACAAACTGCATGAACATCTTGCAGAGATTACGGCCAAAGGCATTGAAGTACGTTACATTGCATGGCCTCGTGGCGAACAGTTTATGCCAACCATGACCGCGATCTGGTGTAGTGAAGACCGTAAGGCCGCCTTTGATCAAGCCGTTCAGGGTTT